>JBATID010000047.1:0-7807 GCA_049667545.1 Woeseiaceae bacterium | reverse complement strand
CTCGGGAGCAAGGCGACTCGGGCGGTACCGAGAGCCGATTCGTAGTGTGCTTGGAGTCATCGCTGCCATGGATGACCAGTCTACATCAGCGCTGCGCTCGACAGGCACCCGCGTAGTCGGTGGGTTTTTTCAATAGCTTGTGTAGTAATGGATCAGGTTGTCGAGGTCACCTTCTTCAAGCTTCGACAGCTTGTCAGCCATGGCCGGCAGCAGGTTCTCGCGGCTGCCATCGAGGTAGGACTCCAGCGCGTAGCGGAGGTACCAGCCTCGTTGCCCATGCAATGGTATGCCCAGCGCGTCCGCAACATCGGCATCGCCAGGCGGGACGTGGCAGCCCTTGCACAATTGTTCGTGCACCAACTTGCCTGCCGCCGCCTTGTCCGCAACATAGCTTTGCTCTGAGGAAACCCGCGGCAGCGCACCGAAATAGTCGGCGACCTCTGTGACCTCCTCGTCACTGATCGCGCTGGCCGTTTCGCACATCAGCGGCGCGTGCTTGCAACGACGTGCGCCATCCTTGTACGCGTACAGCGCCTCCGCGATATGCACAGGCGGGATGCCGGCGATGATGGGTATCGAGAAATTGCCATACCCCATGCCGTCGGCCCCGTGGCAGGCAATGCAGAGAGGGTGATCCGCCGCGGCGTGGCTGGAAAACACGCAAACGAACAGCGCCAGTACGGCAAGTCGCCAGGCCGGATTGGTGGTTACTGGGCAAGTCATAACGCCTCTCTTTGCCACCATAAGCGTATATACCTATGCTGGCGTTGATTGCCTCGATCAAACGTGCGAACGTTCTCTACTATATTAGGGAGAGCTAAATACGCAATCTCGGAGTACCCGTATGTGCCTGGCAGTACCGATGAAAATTACGTCGATCGACGGGTTTAAGTGTACCTGCGAAGCCAAAGGGATCGAGCGCCAGGTCAGTCTTTTCATGATGCAAGGCGAGCCGCTCGAGCAGGGCGATCATATTCTTGTGCACGTCGGGTACGCCATCCAGAAAGTATCGGAGCAGGAGGCGGCCGATTCGTGGGCGCTGTTCGACGAGATTCTGGCGGCGGAAAACCGATAACCCGAATGCCCCCGGTAACGAGGTAATAACAATGTGTGACACTTGCGGTTGTAACGTAACACCGGGAAATGAGCACCTTGTAGCTGCCGGTGGACACCTCGCGAAAACCGCGAGCGGCAGCGAGTCAGTCGAGGTCCTGAAGGGCTTGCTGGACGCCAACGATCATCAGGCGGCGCACAATCGCGAGCACTTCGCACGTCACAGCGTACTGGCGATCAACCTGATGTCGTCGCCGGGCGCCGGGAAAACCGCGTTGCTCGAAGCGAGCATCGATGCACTGGGCGCCGATCTCAAGATCGCGGTCATCGAGGGAGACCTCGAAACCGAAAACGACGCTGAGCGCATTCGCAGGAAAGGCGTGCCGGCCGTGCAGATCAGCACGGGCAGTGCGTGTCATCTCGATGCCCACATGGTGCATACGGCATTGCATGAACTCGACCTTGACGATGTCGACGTCGTTTTTATCGAAAATGTCGGCAATCTCGTTTGCCCGGCGAGCTTCGACCTCGGGCAGCATGCCAACGTAGCGTTGTTGTCCACGCCCGAAGGTCACGACAAACCGTCCAAGTATCCGGTCATTTTCCGCAGCGCGGATCTCGTTGTTATCAGCAAAGCCGATCTGCTGCCGGTCTTGGAGGACTTCGATCCCGACTACGCGACCCACTGTCTCCGGCAGCTCGCAAGCGTCGCCCCGGTGCTGGAGGTATCGGCGAAAACCGGTGCGGGAATCGCCGAGTGGCTGGACTGGGTGCGAACCGAGCTCGATGTAGCGAGGGAACGCGTTGCAGACACCGGCCTGGCTGCCACAGGCGATGGCGCATGAGAACCTCCGCATCCGATTGGCTGCAGGCGCTGCAGTCGTTGGATACCGGCAGGCCAGTGCGGATCATGAACGTGTGTGGCGGTCACGAGCGCTCGATTTCAGCCGCGGGTCTGCGCACCCTGATTCCCGATCACCTGGAGTTGGTGCCCGGTCCCGGTTGCCCGGTGTGTATCTGTCCCGAAGAGGATGTTTACGAGGCCATACAGCTGGCGCTCCACGAAGACGTTACGCTGGTGGCGTTCGGCGACATGCTGCGTGTCCCGGTCAATGCACCGAAGCGCGAGCCACGCTCGCTCGAACAGGCAAAGGCGGCCGGTGCTGACATCCGTCCCATCGCGTCACCAACTGACGCGGTCAGGATCGCGAACGAAGACCCCGAGCGTACTGTCGTTTTTTTCGCAGCGGGCTTTGAAACCACGACGGCGCCGGTCGCTGCGATGCTTGCCGAAGGCGCGCCCGACAATTTGCTGGTACTGCTCTCCGGTCGGCTGACCTGGCCTGCTGTCGCGATGCTGCTGGATTCCGGCACGCCCGGGTTCGATGCGCTGGTTGCGCCCGGACATGTTGCGACCGTGATGGGACCCGAGGAATGGCAGTTCGTCGTGGACAAGCACGACATTCCTGCCGCCGTTGCGGGCTTTACGCCCGAGTCACTGCTGGCTGCGATGTACTCGGTATTGCGCCAGCTCGAAGGTAAGCGCCATTTTCTGGACAACTGCTATCCGCAGGTTGTGAAAGCCGGCGGCAATGTTGCCGCGCAGAAGCACCTTGAAACGGTAATGAATGTCGTGGATGCCAAGTGGCGGGGCATTGGCATCATTCCGCAATCGGGGTTCGCGTTACGCGAGGAGTTCGCGGCGCACGATGCGCGCAAGCAGTGTCGCTCGTATGCCGATGAGTCACGTAAACGTGTCGGCGAGATGCCGCCGGGCTGCGACTGCGCCCAGGTGGTGCTCGGCAAAATCTACCCGAACCAGTGTCGACTGTACGGCGCGGCCTGCACGCCGAGAAAACCGATCGGCCCGTGCATGGTATCGGACGAGGGGGCCTGCAGAATCTGGTGGTCTGCCGGTTATCGCGACAACGAGTGGGAGAAAAAGCGCACGAGCGAGGCGGGTGGCTAGGCTCGCCGAGCAGCACGCAGAAGACCTCGCTGCCGTCCGAATAACACTCACCGGTCACGTGCAGGGGGTCGGGTTTCGGCCGTTTGTTTACCGGCTTGCGAGCCACCATGGCGTGCGCGGCTCGGTGCAAAACCAGCTTGGCAACGTTGAAGTTATTGCTGTCGCAACCGCTGATATCTTGCTGGCCTTTCGCAAAGACATCATAGACAAGGCGCCGCCATTATCGCGCCCGGTTATCGATCAGGTCGAAACGGTTGATGCCGTTGATGCGAGCAGCTTCGAAATACTCCCGAGCGCTGCTGACGCGGATGCACAGATTTTTGTGCCGCCCGATTACTTCATGTGCGACGACTGTCGCCGTGAATTGCATGATACTGCGGACCGGCGTCATGGTTACCCGTTTATAAACTGTACGCAGTGCGGGCCGCGCTACACGTTGATCGAAGCACTGCCCTATGACCGGCCGAATACGAGCATGGCCGAATTTCCGCTTTGCCCCGACTGCGCTGCCGAGTATCGAGATCCGGCCGACCGGCGTTTCCACGCGGAGCCGGTTGCCTGTCCGCGCTGCGGTCCGCAGCTGACGTTCGAATCGGCTGGCGCTCAATTGATCGATGACACCGCAGCGGCCCTGGACGCAGCCGTCGCGGCAATCACGCGCGGCAGAGTGGTTGCCGTTAAAGGCATCGGCGGCTATCACCTGGTTTGCGACGCGCTCGATGCGCAGGCGGTTGGCCGGCTGCGGCAGAAAAAACATCGCCCGGACAAACCGCTGGCCGTGATGTTCCCGGCCGGGGGTCCTGACGGTCTCGACGTCGCGCGCGGCTACGTCAATTTTTCGACGGCCGAAGCCGAACTCGTGGCCGGGCCGATGCGGCCCATCGTGCTGGTCGCAAAAAGGCAAGACTGCAAGCTGGCGGCGAATGTCGCCCCCGGGCTTGCCGAAATCGGCGTGTTCCTGCCTTACAGCCCGCTGCACGAAATGCTGCTGCATCGTTGCGGTGGGCCCATCGTCGCAACGTCAGGAAATATCAGCGGTGAGCCGGTGCTGACGCGCAATGATGAGGCGGCAACGCGGCTGGCGAATATTGCCGATGCATTCCTGCAGCACAACCGGCCGATCGTACGGCCCGCGGATGACCCGGTGTATCGCCGCATTGCCGGCAAAACCCGGCCGCTCAGGATTGGGCGCGGGTGTGCGCCGCTCGAGATGAACCTGCCGTGGCGCCAGCCGCAGCCGCTGCTCGCCGTTGGTGGCCATATGAAAGGCACGGTCGCGCTTGCCTGGAATAATCGTGTGGTGGTCTCACCGCACATCGGCGAGATGGATAGCCCGAGAAGCCTGGCCGTTTTCGAGCAGCTCGTCCGCGACTTGCAGTCGCTTTACGGCATCCGTGCGGAGCGGATTGTCTGTGACGCGCATCCTGGCTACACGACTAACAAGTGGGCGCGGCAGCAACCGGATTTGCCGGTCGACGTGGTCTGGCATCATGCGGCACACGCCAGTGCCGTCGCCGCCGAGTACGAGCGGCCGGGAAACTGGCTGATGTTTGCCTGGGATGGCGTCGGTCTCGGGGCTGACGGCACGCTCTGGGGTGGTGAAGCGTTGCACGGAGTCGCAGGCTGCTGGCAGCGGGTCGCGAGCTTCCGGACGTTTCGCTTGCCCGGCGGTGAACGCGCCGGCCGCGAACCATGGCGTAGCGCTGCGGCGCTGCATTGGGAGGCCGGACTCCCATGGAAAGCGGCCGCGGACAATGACGGACTGGCCGAAGCCGCATGGCGCCAGCAGCTTAACGCGCCGGTGACGAGCGCCGCCGGCCGGCTGTTCGACGCAGCGGCGGCGCTGGTTTGTGAGCTGCCGCGGACCAGTTATGAGGCACAGGGGCCGATGGTCCTCGAGTCCTTGTGCCGCGAGGTTCGAGCGCCCATTGAATTGCCGGTTCACGCTGACGACGATGCCGTGCTGCGCAGCGACTGGCAGCCGCTGCTCGAGATGTTGACCGACGCAAGCGTCAGCCCGGCTGAGCGCGCCGAGATTTTTCACAGTAGCCTTGCCGAGGCGATCTGTCGGCAAGCGCTCGTCGTGCGAGAGCACTACGAGTTCAGTCAGATTGGCTTGTGCGGTGGCGTATTTCAAAATCGCGTGCTGACCGAGCAGGCACTGCAGCGGCTGACGGACGCCGGTTTTCAAGTCTGTATTCCGGAACAGTTACCCTGTAACGATGCAGCACTCAGTTTTGGTCAGGCGGCAGAAATAGCTGCGCGTGCGGTGGGAGTATGACGTAATGGAAGATGACCGTATTTCTCTGGCTCACGGCAACGGCGGGCGCTTCATGCGCGAGCTCATCGAGGAGGTTTTTGCGCAGCAGTTGGCCGCGAGTGAACTCGATGTGCAGGCGGACGCGGTGCCGATCGATCTTGCCGGCGGCGAAGTCATGATTACGACCGATGGCTTCACGGTGCAGCCGCTGGAATTCCCGGGCGGCAATATCGGCTCCCTTGCGGTGCACGGCACGACCAACGATCTGGCGGTGGCCGGTGCGCGGCCGATGTACCTGACCCTGAACGCTTTTATCGAGGAAGGTTTCGAGATGGAGCGCCTGGTGCGCATCGTTGGGAGTCTTGCTGCCGCCGCCGAGGCTGCCGGTGTGCGGATTAGTGCGGGCGACACCAAGGTGGTGCCGCGCGGTGAGGGTGGCGGCATTTACCTGGCAACGACAGGTGTCGGTATACGCTTGCCGGGCGTGCGCCCGGCGATGCGGCATATTCAGGACGGCGACGTGATGATCGTCAGCGGTCCGGTCGGCGATCACGGCACGGCCGTGATGCTGGCGCGTGAAGAATTCGGCCTGCGCGGTGACCTGGTGTCGGACGCTGCCTCGGTGATGGAGTTGACCGAGCCGCTGCTGGCACTCGACGGGTTGCGATTCATGCGCGATCCGACGCGAGGTGGCATTGCCTCAATCGGTCACGAGATTGTCAAAGCCACCGGTCTTGGCGTGCGCTTCGAAGCGACCATTCCCGTCCGCGAGCAGGTGCAGTCGGTCTGCGAGATGCTCGGTTATGACCCCTATTACCTGGCTTGCGAAGGGCGTGTCGTCGCGGTCATCGCCGCAGCTCAGGTTGACGCGGCGTTATCCATCTGGCGTGCCATACCGGCCGGCAAAGACGCAGCGCGGATGGGCCGAATAACCGGGGCAATGCAGCGCGTCATTTTGGAAACCCCGCTTGGCGGCGAGCGTTTTTTAGAAGAACTCGAAGATGATCCGCTGCCGCGAATCTGCTAGCTTGCGCCAGCGACGAAATATAGTAACGGCCGGTCAGACGATTTCGACGAGCTCGATTGCGAAGGTCAGGGCGAAGCCCGCCAGCGGATGGTTGGCATCCACGGTAATTGTGTCCTCGCCAACTTCTGTGATGACGAGATTCATGACCTGTCCTGCTGGCGACTGGCTTTGCAACCGCATGCCCGCAGCGGGCTCCATATCCTCTGGCAGGATGTCGCGCGGAACCTGGTGTACCAGCTTTTCGTGGCGCTCGCCGTAAGCGTCCTCGGGCGCAATGGTGACCGACTTGCTCTCGCCAACGTGCATGCCGCTGACAGCGGCGTCGAAACCCGGAATGACCCCGCCGCCCCCAAGGGAAAACTCGAGCGGATCACGGCCGCTGGAGCTGTCAAATTGCGTGCCATCGTCCAACGTGCCGGTGTAATGAATGCGTACTGTATCGCCCGGTTTCGCCTGAGCCATTGTTTCTCCCAAGAATGATCCGGTCTTGCGGCCTGGCCTAGTCGGCTAGCGTAATCTCACCGCCGCCAAAGCTGTAGCGCATCCCGAAACCCACGGCCCAGACATTGTAGTTGTAGGGTTCCGCGCCCAGCGTCAGCACCGTTGATATCGTCGTGGGCGACACCAGCGCGTAGTCGTCAACCTCGAATCGCTCGTAACGCAAGTTGAACGTCGCATCGACGCGGTCGCTCCAGCGATAACGTGCTTCGACGCGCGCTGAGTCGAGCGTTGACTTAAGGTCTGGCAGGCGGCTTTGTCCACCGCTCAAACTGAAGAGATCGACCGTGGTCTTGCCACTGCCACGGTTAAAGTCGACGCGCAGGTCGAGCTTGCCCTCGGCCTGGCGCCAGCGAAAACCGCCACCCACGTGGTCGAAGCTGTCTTCATGAGTTGCGCTCCAGTCCCAGTAGCCAGCTTGCTCGGAACCCAGCTGTAGCGCATCGATGTTCTCGTAGCCGTACATCAGGAAAAAATTGGTGTTGTCGGTGACGGCCCAGGTCAAGTCCACCGTCGCCTGCACCTCTTCGCTGTCAGTCATGCCAAGCTGCGAGCGGTTGTAGCGATCGTCTGCGTACAAGAGCGTTGTGCTGAGGGAAATTGGCGATTCAACCGGTGTGATGGACGCGCTCAGCTCTCCGTAACTGCGGTAGCGATAGGCCAGGTTGTATTTGCGCAGCAGCGGGTTCTGGCCGAAGCTGACGGCAAGCGTTTCGTTATAGCGATCAATGTCACGTTCCGACGCGCCGCCTTTGATGCGCAGATCGAGCCACGCCAGCGGCTGCCAGCGGGCTTGTCCCCAACCGGCGTCTGTTGTTTGTTTTGCTACCTCCTGGTAATCGCGCTCAAGCTCCTTCCTGTCCCAGCCACCGGAAACGCGAATGCCCTTCCAGACCAGGAGCTCGCCACTCAGTGACAGTGCCGAGCGTTCAAAACTGTAAGGCACGTTCAGCTCCGTATCCGCTACCTGGAAAATGTCGGCAAAGACGCGGTTCCAAGC
>JBATID010000046.1:0-6558 GCA_049667545.1 Woeseiaceae bacterium | reverse complement strand
GTTTAGCCCCCGGTGCCGCAGCCGTCCGACAATGGCACAGGCAGCGGCTGTCTTGCCGGAGTCCATGCAGGTACCGGCGAGGGCAATTACCGGAACGCCGTGCATTTGCAGTGGCGTATCATCCTCGAGCATCGTGGCGCCGGCACGAGCCGGTACACCGATGCGCTCGCCGAGGTATGGAAAGCTCAGGACGGTGCCCAGCACCTTGCAGTCGAACGGCGGCCCGACATCTGGATTGGCGGAGTCGCAAATGCCGAGCACGCCGCCGATGTTCAGCAGCTGGATCGTATCGCCGGGCTTCAGTTTCTTTGGCAGGTGTCCGGAGTAGCCGCGCAGTGCTTTGCGGTGGCCCAGAGCGCCGACAACGATGTCGCCCTGGTTGACGGTTGCCATGCGCCCGGAGGTCAGCTCGAGCTGGTTATAGCGCGATTTGTTGTTGAGCACGCGAACTGCAACCAGCACGCCTTCCTCGCACGGAATGTCCGCGGACAGGCGGCATTTCGACGTCAGGTCGTTGTGCTGCGCAACCGATGCGATCTTGTCGACGACGGCGCTTTTCATGAGGCGCTACCGGCTGCGCGCGTTTGCAGAATGCCAGGCAACGATAGAATGCGGGCATAGCCAATCGCGTCCCCGGCAGTCCATTCACCGGCCGCTTCACCATACACACCGCGGGTTGCCGCCAGCAGTGAATGGGGCGATGTCACGCCTTCGATAAACAGGTGGCCGGGCCGCAGGGTGAATTTGACGGTGCCCGTGACCCGTCGCTGCGAAGACGTCAGCAGCGCTTCTATGTCGTCACAGGCGATATCCAGCTGTTTACCCTCGTGGACCAGGTCGCCGTAAATTGCGGCGATGCTGTCCTTGATGCGTGCCTGCTGCGCACTGAGAACGAGTTTTTCAAGCTCACGGTGCGCCGTGATCAGCGTGATCGCAGCCGGCGCCTCGAACGCAACGCGACCTTTGGTACCCAGTACCGTGTCGCCAAGGTGTATGCCCCGACCGATGCCGTAACTGCCGGCCAGCGCCTCGAGTGATTCGATGAGTTCAACGGGACCGAGCGAGTTGCCGTCGAGCGCGGTGGGCACGCCGCGCCTGAATTCGAGCGTGTGTTGGGAGGCCGCTTTGGGTGCCGAGAAAGCGTTTGCGGACAGCACCCAGGCCGTTTCCGGTATGGCGTTTTCGGAGGTCAGCGTTTCCTGTCCGCCGATACTGATGCCCCAGAGCCCGCGGTTGATCGAGTAGTCCGAGCCCTGGGTCGGCAAGGGCATATCGTGCTTCTGCAAATACGCGAGCTGCTCGTCGCGAACCCATGCGTTGTCGCGCACGGGCGCGAGTACCTCGAGACCGGGGTTGAGCGTGCTCAGGGCCACCTCGAAGCGGACCTGATCATTGCCTGCAGCCGTGCAGCCATGCGCCACCGTTGTGGCACCGCGCTCGCGCGCGAGCGTTGCCAGGCGCGCAGCCTGCAGTCCACGTTCCGCACCAACGCACAGGGGGTAGGCATGGCCGCGCAGGACGTTCCCTGCGATCAGGTGACGGATGACCGTGTCGAAGAAATCCTGCTTGGCATCGATCAGGATATGCTCGATCGCACCAAGCGCGAGCGCCTTCTCATGCAGCGCGGCAGCGGCTTTCGCGTCGATACCGCCGGTATCGACGCACGCGGTGATGACGTCGCGACCATAGTTTTCCTTCAGCCACGGGACACAGAACGAGGTATCCAGGCCACCGGAAAACGCCAGAATAATAGGGGATCGGTCGTTGCTCATAGTGCTCTCTGTTGCTGTGTATCAGGGTTAAGGTCAGACGCGCGTCGAGCGCTCGAGTCGCGCCAGCAGGTTCTTTTGCTGCTGTGCGGATTCAGTGGCGACGAATACGGTGTCATCACCGCCGATGTTGCCTACCATCTCCGGCCAGGCGCAGCGATCCAGGGCCAGGGCAACGCGCTGTGCCGCGCCGGTCGCGGTGCGAATGACGAGGAGATTGGGTCCCGCCGGGTTGATCGCCCGGAGCAGTGCGGCAATACCGCTCATCTGCTCGGTATCCGTGGCTGCGTCGCCGGGTAATTCATACCCGGCTGCCGTCTTGATAGCGCCGAGTTCGTGAAGATCGCGACTGACGCTGGACTGGGTCGCCGCGTGGCCCGCAGCATTCAGGGCAGCCACGATCGAGCGCTGCGTCTTGGCCGGGCCATGACGCAGCAGCTGGTGCAGGGCGGCACGCCGCCCGGCTTGTTCTTGGGTCGAATTTGGCATAATTATGCGCATACTTATAACGTAATGCGCATAATGCGTCAAGCATTCGATCACCCGATTCAACCCCTGTTTCCGTTACACTGCGCCGCTCGGGACAGCAAGGAGAGACACAGTGGAATACCCAGAGACCGTCGAAGTGACGACCGGTGAAGATCCCGTTGGCAGCGTCATCTGGCTGCACGGGCTGGGCGCCGACGGCCATGATTTCGAACCGATCGTGCCGGAACTGCGCTTGCCCGCCGAGCTGCCGCTGCGTTTTGTCTTTCCGCATGCGCCGGTCAGGCCGGTAACCATAAACGGCGGCGCGACCATGCGAGCCTGGTACGACATTCTGAGTCTCGACGCGGCCGGTCGAGCTGACGCGGCGGGCGTGCGCGCGAGTACGGCGCTGCTTGCTGCACTCATCGAGCGCGAGCAGCAGCGCGGTATCGCGGCAAACAGGATCGTTGTTGCCGGCTTCTCGCAAGGCGGCGCGATCGCGATCAATGCCGTGCTGCACGCGCAACAAAAGCTCGCGGGACTGATGGCATTGTCGACCTACATTGCTTTGCCCGGGGAAATGGCCGCGAGTGAGGGCAGCAGGGACCTGCCGGTCTTCATGGCGCACGGCAGCTTCGACCCGATGCTGCCGATGCAGTGGGGCAAGGCATCCGCGGAACAACTGGTCGCGCTCGGGTTTGCCGTTGAGTGGCACGACTACCCGATGGCACACGCCGTGTGCGCCGAAGAAATAAACGACATTCGCGACTGGCTGCTTAAGGTGCTCGCGTGAGCATCAGTCAACTTCGCCGAGCATGATCCAGTGATCGACCAATCGTCGCGCTATGGAAATGCGGAATGGCAGCTTGGGAAAATCCGACTGTAACTGTTCACGAGTAAACCACTGCGCGTCCTCAAGTTCGCCGTCATTCAGTTTGATATCGGTTGTTGATGCCTCGGCAACGAAGCCCAGCATCAGTGCGGACGGAAACGGCCAGGGTTGTGAACTGTGGTAACGCACTGCGCCGACACGAATGTTGGTTTCTTCGAAAACCTCACGACGCACGGCGTCTTCAAGACTTTCACCGGGCTCAACAAAACCGGCGACGGTCGAGTAACGGTGTTCGGGCCAGTTCGATTGCCGTCCGAGCAGGCAGCGCTCGTCGTGCGTGACGAGCACGATGACTGCCGGGTCGGTGCGGGGAAAAATTTGGCGATTGCAATCGCTGTTGCGACAACGGCGAGAGTTGCCGCCGGCTTCCGGAACGGATGCCGAGCCGCAGATGCCGCAGTATTGCTGAGATGCGTGCCACAGCACCAGCGCGCGCGCGTGTGCCGCAAGATTCGCCTCGTCCAGCGGCAGCATCGTCCCAAGGAAACGTAAGCTCTGGAAGTCGCCCAGCTCCGTAAAGGGCTGCGGATGATCCGCGCTGATCGCGACCGCGAAGGCGGGATCGTTGCGGAACAGCCCGAGAAAGATCAGGTTGTCGTTGTCGACAAACTCATCAACCTGCGAGCGCAATAGCCGCAAAGCATGCGGCGGGTCGCCACCGACGAGACAGCTGCTGCCCCAGACAGGCACAAAGCGCGCCCCCTCGCTGACTGCAGCTTCAGCGAGCCAGTCTGTGTCCTTGCGTCGTTCACCGCTGCGATCGACAAATGCACCGGCGAATACGTTGTGGTTTTCCACGAATGGTTGCCTGCCCTGAACGCGCTGCAGCACCTCACGATCAGATGTCGTGAGGTGCTGCAGCGCAACGCTTTTTCGATTACTCGATAATCAATTACTTCGCGAGCAGATCACGAATTTCTGTCAGCAATGTCTCTTCGGCTGACGGTTTGGGCGGCTCAGACGGTGCCTCTTCTTCTTTCTTCTTCATTGAGTTCAGTCCCTTGATAACCATGAATATCGCAAAAGCAATAATCACGAAATCGAGAACCGTGTTGATGAAAGAGCCGTATCGGATAACCGGTGCACCAGCTTCTTCGGCGGCGGCGAGCGTCGCGTAACTGACATCACTCAAGTTGATGAACAGGCTGCTGAAATCGACGCCCCCCAGCAACAAGCCGATCGGCGGCATGATGACATCCGCTACGAATGATGAAACGATCTTGCCGAAAGCGCCACCAATGATAATACCGACAGCCATGTCGACGACGTTGCCGCGCATAGCGAAGTTCTTGAATTCCTGAAGCATTTGTTGATCTCCCTCAATTGAATTTTGTGTTGTTATCGCACGAGCATTGCCGCGCTGGCCGTAGTGTACCGGAAACGACCTGTCAGCCGATGCCGAAGACACGAAAATTCACATTTTACTAACCCTTGGCAGTGGCCTCTGTTGTACACATTGGGCAGAGTTTGTAGTCGAGGGCGTAAGCATCCTGTACGTAAAGCGCAGTGCAGGTCTTACAGACGGCAAGGTACAGCTCATCATTCATTGCGATGCACTGCAGCAGGTTCCAGGTCCATTCGAAGTTGAACTGCATCTCTTTATGCAGCAGACAATAGTCCTCGTAGGCGCGACAGAGCCGGTGCCCGAACTCGACGTCGGGTCGTGGCCAGCAGGGGTGCACCCGGTTGTGCTGGTCAATGCGAATCAGCCGTCCGGCCGAAAACAGTGCCACCAGGGTTGTTGCCTGCAGCTGGCTCTCGGCGTTCTTTACAAATCGCGCAACCTGTCGCGGCGACTTTCCGCGCCGCCGTTTGACGCGATTGTCGCCGCTATTGAGAAAGTAGGTCGTATAGACCTTGCGAATCCGGTCATCGGACAGCCCGGTACATTCCCGAATGCTGCGGGTTCGTGCCTCGTGCCGGATTAGCCTGAGTGCCAGCTCAAACTGGCTTTTTTCGCCCGAATATCGGTTATCCGTGAGTCGCATAACTTACCTTTTATGATAGAAAAAGAACATATATAGTAATACGCTACCCTATAACATCCATACATGGTCAAACAATTCAAATTATAGAAACTGCAGCTTCGGGCGAAAAATACGCCCATCCGGGGGGTGACAATGCTCTATCAGGGACCATCGACCGACGATTTGGACAACATCCGGGCACTGAACCGGCGCTTCCTCAGGACCCTGTCGCGCACCGGCGACTCCGTCTGCGGGGGGCTGTCACGCAAGCGCCTTTCTGAGTCGCAGCAAGCGCACCTGGGTTGTGCGCCGTTCCTGTTGTTCTCTTTCCGTGAAGGCGAGCCAGACTTTTGGAAGCAGGTGCTGTCTGACGATGCGCAGCTGAAACTATCACCCGCCGAGCGCCCGCTTGACTCGATGACCCGCGAGCTGCAGGTCGCGGGTCTGAGCTTCCTGTGGCAGCTATCGCGTTACAATCCGTACGCCGTAAGAATTGTCAGCGGGGCGCCGTACAGCTGGTGCGAACAGGTCGCTGCGATGCCAGTTGCCACCTTCCTGCATCGAACTGCGGAGCGGACCGACATCCTGGTGCCTCGCTTTCGCGAGCAGGCGGATGTCTGGCAGCGACTGTTAAAGAGCGGCGTCAGCCCTGATGCAAAGCTGCGGGCCATGGCGCACCAGAGCGCGTTCCAGGTGATGTTGACGCGCGCCGCCCCGGTTAACCCTGTCTTCGATCGTGCGGCTAACCCCGCGCTGAACCCTGCTCCAAACAACAGGCAGTTGCAGGTGGCAGCCGCCCGGTTGCCGTCGCCCGGGCAAAAAAGTGCAAAGCCGCGCGGCCGATAAGACGCAAGTTATGAGGATGCCCGGTGTGCAGTTACAATACGCCGCCTCATGCAAGCACTCTCTATCAAGAACCTCAGCAAGACCTACGACAACGGCACGCAGGCACTGAAGGGCATTGACCTCGCCGTTGAAGACGGGGATTTTTATGCGCTGCTTGGCCCGAACGGTGCCGGCAAGACGACGGCTATCGGCATCATCAGTTCGCTGGTCAACAAGACCGGCGGCGAAGTCAGCGTTTTCGGGCACAGCATCGACCGAGAGCTTGAGGCCGCGAAGTCGTGCATCGGTATCGTTCCACAGGAGGTTAATCTCAACTTGTGGGAAACCGTCGGCAATATTGTTTCCAACCAGGCCGGTTACTACGGGCTTGCCGGCCAGTTGAAGAAGCAGCGTGTCGAGACGTACCTGCGTGAACTGCGTTTGTGGGATCGTCGAAATGATGTGGCCCGCAGCCTGTCGGGTGGCATGAAGCGGCGACTGATGATCGCCCGGGCCCTGGTGCACGAGCCCAGGCTGCTGATTCTTGACGAGCCGACGGCTGGGGTCGACATCGAGATACGCCGCTCGATGTGGGATTTCCTGCGCAAGATCAACGAGGCAGGCACGACCATTATTC
>JBATID010000045.1:0-7921 GCA_049667545.1 Woeseiaceae bacterium | reverse complement strand
CGTAAGTCTCGGCGGCTTGTGCTTGCGCATCGATAAAGCCGCGAAAGTCAGCAGCCGTCATCCAGGGGTCGGACGGCTCGCGGATCGCCTGCAGCACCATGTCAAAAATGCCGTGCTCCAATCGATTGAAGTGGCCGCTCTCGACCAGGTTAATGACATTCCTGAAGT
The DNA here is from genome assembly GCA_049667545.1 of Woeseiaceae bacterium. Lineage (GTDB taxonomy): Bacteria > Pseudomonadota > Gammaproteobacteria > Steroidobacterales > Woeseiaceae > UBA1847. The sequence continues at coordinate 7,753 of JBATID010000045.1, read as the reverse complement.
CCGGGTCTGCATCAATGATCGACTGCGGATCGTAACGGCCTCTCAGCTTGTTGATATCCTCGACGGTCAGACCGAACAGGAAGAAGTTGTCGTCGCCGACGGCTTCGCGTATTTCGACGTTAGCGCCGTCCAGGGTGCCGATGGTCACGGCGCCATTCATCATGAATTTCATGTTGCCGGTGCCGGATGCTTCCTTGCCTGCCGTCGAGATTTGCTCGGACAGATCGGCTGCCGGACAAATGAGCTCCATTGCCGATACGTTGTAGTCGGGGTAGAACACCAGTTGCAGTTTGCCTTCCATCGCCGGATCCGAATTGATCACGCGGGCAACATTGTTGATGCACTTGATAACGCTCTTCGCCATGACGTAACCGGGCGCCGCTTTTCCGCCGATAATGATTGTACGTGGCACCACGTCATCGCCACGCCGGATGCGATCGTACAAATAGATCGCATGCAGGACGTTCAGAAACTGGCGCTTGTACTCGTGGATACGCTTGACCTGTACATCAAACAGGTTGCTGGGTTCGATCTGCAAACCGGTCCGGTCTTCAATCGCCCGCGCCAATACCACCTTGTTCGACAGCTTGATTGCCCGCCAGGACTTGCGAAACTCCGGGTCATCGGCGAACGCCTTGAGTTTTTCGAGTTCGGTAAGCTCAGTGATCCAGCGATCACCAATCTTGTCCGTGATCAGCTTGGCCAGTCCCTTGTTACAGGCGGCCAGCCAGCGCCGCTGGGTAACACCGTTGGTCTTGTTGTTAAACTTCTCGGGCCACATTTCTGCAAAGTCGCGAAACAGCCCTTCACGCAGCAGTTTCGAATGCAGTTCCGCAACGCCATTGACCGAAAAGCTGCCGACGATGGCGAGGTAAGCCATGCGAATCATCGGCTCCGGACCTTCTTCAATCAGTGACATCCGCGCAACGCGAGCGTTGTCCCCCGGCCAGCGCTGACTGACTTCGACGATAAAGCGCGCATTGATCTCGTAAATAATGTCGAGAATTCGCGGCAGCAGTCGGCGAAACATGGACACCGGCCACTTCTCAAGCGCTTCCGGCAACAACGTGTGGTTGGTATAGGCCATGGTCTTCGTCGTGATCGCCCAGGCTTCCTTCCATTCAAGGTGGTACACGTCAATAAGCAGACGCATCAGCTCGGCCACGGCGATGGCCGGGTGCGTATCGTTGAGCTGAATGCAGTGTTTGTCAGCAAAATCGCTGAAGTCCGGACCCAGGTGCTCCAGCCGGTTTCTAAGCTGGTCCTGCAGGCTGGCAGACGCGAGAAAATACTGCTGGCGCAGCCTGAGTTCCTGCCCATTTTCTGTCGCCGCGTTCGGATACAACACCATCGTGATGTTCTCCGCTGCATTCTGCGAAGCAACAGCATCGGCGTAACTGCCCGCATTGAATTCGTTGAGATCGAACTCGTCGGTTGCTGACGCAGACCACAGGCGCAGTGTGTTGACGATGTCGTTCTTGTAGCCCGGAATCGGAATGTCGAACGGCACCGCCAACACGTCGTGCGTGTCGACCCAGGCGTGGCGCGTATGCCCGGTCGAGTCCGTGTACACTGCGCTGCGACCGCCGAAATGAACGGTCTGGGTAAATTCGATGCGCTCAATCTCCCATGGGAAACCCTCGCGCAGCCAGGCGTCGGGCTCTTCTACCTGGTACCCGTTCTCGATGCGCTGGTGAAACATGCCGTAGCGGTAGCGAATGCCGTAGCCGATAACCGGCAACGCGAGTGTTGCACAACTGTCGAGAAAGCAGGCGGCGAGACGGCCGAGACCGCCATTGCCGAGGCCGGCGTCATGTTCACGCTCATAGACATCCTCAAGGTGTAGGCCGAGTCGCGACAGCGCTTCTGTGGTCTCGTCCTCGATCCCGAGGTTGAGCAGCGCATTGCCGAGCAAGCGGCCCATCAGGAACTCGAGGGACATGTAAGCGACGCGGCACTTGCCGGCCGTCTCCGTCACTTTGCGGGTGTCAGCCCAGCGCTCCATGAGGCGATCGCGCGCAGCGAACACCAGTGCCTGGTAGAGAAACGGGGACCGGGGGCTGATCGTGCGGCGGCCGAGGGTGCGGCCGAAGTAATGCGTAAAGTCCTCAAGAATCGCGTCGGCCGTCATCGGCAGAGCAGGCGCCTGCAGCAACTCGATATCACCGAAACCCTGGTTCTTGTCGGTCTTGGCTACCATGCGTTTGTCTCCTTCAGGCGCCGCTTTGCGACGTCGGTTGAATAATAAGTGTTGCCAGCGGCGGCAAGCTCAGGCGCAGGGAATTCGCCCGGCCATGTTGGCCTTCCGGCCGCGTAGAATAGCGCGTTTCACCGTGGCCGCTGCCACCGTATCGGGCGTCATCGCTGTTGAGCAACACGTGGCAATCACCGGCGAAAGGTACTCCGATTGAATAGTTATCTCTTACGATTGGCGTCAGATTTACGACACAGACAACGAGGCCGCCGGAGCGGTCGCGTCGCAGCCAGCTCAGCACGCTGCTGTCGCGGTCGTTCCAGTCGATCCACTCGAAACCCGCGCCGTCGAAATCGACTTCGTACAGCGCCGGCGTACTGCGATAGATCCTGTTCAGGTCGGCAACCAATTGCTGCACGCCGCCGTGCGGCGCGAACTCCAGCAAGTGCCAGTCCAGCGACCGATTATGGTTCCACTCGTCCCGTTGCGCGATTTCATTCCCCATGAACGACAACTTTTTGCCCGGATGCGCAAACATCACCGCATAGTAAGCGCGCAGGTTGGCGAACTGCTGCCAGTCATCGCCCGGCATACGGCCCAGGATAGACCGCTTGCCGTGCACGACCTCGTCGTGTGACAGCGGCAGAATAAAATTCTCGGTGAATGCGTAAACGAGCCCGAACGTCATCTTGTCATGGTGGTACTTGCGATTTACCGGGTCTTCGCCCATGTAAGCCAGCGTGTCGTTCATCCAGCCCATATTCCACTTGTAGGTAAAGCCCAGGCCACCGGCATCGACCGGTTTTGAAACCCCGGGCCAGGCCGTCGATTCTTCCGCGTAGGATGTGGCGCGATCCCCGTGCACTTCCGTGTTGAGTCGTTTCAGAAATGCCACCGCCTCGAGGTTCTCATTGCCGCCGAACTCGTTGGGGATCCACTGGCCGTCATCGCGCGAGTAGTCGAGGTACAGCATCGACGCGACGGCATCGACGCGCAGCGCGTCGATATGAAATTCGTTGATCCAGTAAAGCGCGCTGCCCAGGAGGTAATTGACGACCTCGCGTCGGCCGTAATTAAAAATAAGCGTGCCCCAGTCGGCATGCGCGCCCTTGCGAGGGTCTTCGTGTTCGTACAGAGACGTGCCATCGAAACGCCGCAGGCCATGCTCATCGTTCGGGAAATGCGCGGGTACCCAGTCGATGATGACGCCAATGCCGGCGGCGTGGCAGCGGTCAACGAAGTAGCGGAAGTCGTCCGGGTTGCCGAAGCGCTGGGTTGGGGCAAACAGGCCGATCGGCTGGTAGCCCCACGAGCCGTCGAACGGGTGTTCGGTCACCGGCATCAACTCGATGTGCGTGTAACCCATTTCCAGCACGTAATCGACCAGCTCGTGCGCGAAGTCGCGATAGCGCAGATAGCTGTTATCGTCCTTGCGACGCCAGGAACCCAAATGGACTTCATAAACGCTGACGGGCTCATCAAGTTTTGGTGCGACCGTGCGCTTCGCCATCCAGTGATCGTCCTGCCAGTCGAACTCGCTGTCGAAAACGATCGACGAGTTGCCCGGCGGCGGCTCGTGATAGCTTGCGAACGGGTCCGACTTCAGTGGCAGAAGCTTGCCGTGCTTGTCACGAATCTCGTACTTGTACAGTGCGCCGTTGCCGATATCCGGCACGAATATTTCCCAGATACCGTTGCCCGGATGCAGACGCATGACGTGGCGCCTGCCATCCCAGCTGTTGAAATCACCCACCACGCTGACGCGCGACGCATTGGGCGCCCAGACCGCAAAACGCGTGCCGGCAACGCCAAGCAGCCGCCTTAAATGCGCGCCGAGTTTCTTGTAGATGTACCGATCGGAGCCCTCGCCCAGCAGGTACAGGTCCATCTCGCCGAGCGCTGACGGGAACCTGTAAGGATCTTCAATGACGCTGACAGCGCCCGATTCCCACGTGATCTGCAACTGGTAATGTCGCTTGCGAGCTGGCAGCGGCCCCAGAAAAACACCACCTGGATGGACTTTTTCCATCGCCGCAAGCTTGCTGCCGTTTGTTTCCAGCAAGGTCACCGACACGGCGCCCGGTTGCAGCGTTCGCACAACGCGCCCGTGCAGGCTCGGGTGTGGCCCGAGGATGGCAAATGGATTGTCGTGCTGGCCGGCGACCAGTGCGTCGTATTGACTGTACAGGCTGTCTTTATTATTCATTATCGTCGCCGTATAAGGTTTGAATAGTCTGTCGCGCCGACGTCTGCCAGTCAAAGCGGCATGCGGCCGCAGCTTTGCAAATATCCTGCCACCGAATCGGGTCGGAGGCGCGCAACTTGATCGCACGCGCTGTTTTGCGCACAAAGTTCGTTGCCTGCTCACGTACCGAATCGCCGTCGAATACGAACCCTGTTACATCATCTTCGATAGTGTCCTTGAGGCCACCGACACCATGCACGACGCATGGCTGGCCACCGCGCATCGCCAACATCTGGCTGATTCCGCAGGGTTCGAAACTCGACGGCATCAAAAAGAGATCGCCGCCGTGATAGAGAGGTGCCGCCAGGTCCTCGGAGTAGCCGCGCAGGAAAACCACGTTGGGAATGTCGCGAGCCTGTTGCAGCAGGCGTTCTTCAAATTGCGGATCGCCGCTGCCCAACAGCAGGATGACGCCCTTGTTGCCGATATTTGCAGCGATGCTTTGCAAGGCAGATGTGCCGTCCTCGAATTCATGCAGCAGCAATGTGGCTTTCTGCGCGACCAATCGGCCGATGCTGGTCAACACGTGCTGCGGCCGGCGTGTCGGTAGCTGGGCCAGGCGATCGAGCGCCAGCGTGTGGGCCTCTTCCGACGGCTGCTCGTCTCGCCAGGATTCAAGCTGGGTTTGTATCATGCCACAGAGGCGCTGCCACCCCGGGCGTCGGCCGAGCGGGGCATCGTAGTAGCAGCCGTTCAGTACACCGGCCAGGCGGCCTTCAGTGCGTGCGTTGATCAAATCCTCTTCGAGTCCTTCGCCACCGATGAAGCCGGTAGCAGGATCCGTTGGTCTGCAAATTTCTTCAGCGTACGTGGGCGACACGGTACTCACGCGATCGGCGAGGCGAATAGCGGCGGCCATCGGGTTGACGCAGTCGTGAAAACGCGGATCGACGATGCGGCGATAATCGAAGTGGACACCATGAAACCAGGCCTCGAGCGACGACTCGTCGCCAGAAATTGGCCGGATTCCCTGGTAGGAAAGATTGTGAATCGTGAAGACGGTGCGAATGTCCTTCAAATGCCGAAAACGCTCGGCGTAGTTCGTCAGTAACAGGTAAAACGCTGCGTGCCAGTCATGCACGTGCACCACGTCAGGCAGCCGCTCGCTGGCGAAAATCCATTGGGCAGCCACGGCCGAGTAGAACGCGAACTTGTCCGCGTCGCTGGCGTACGGGCGATGATCATGGTCCCTGACGTAAATGAGCCCGGTACCGTGTTCCGAAAAGAAACGATGCTCAAAGACTATGTTATGCACGCCATAACTTTCGCTTGGAACTTCCCAGACGCCGACGGAGTACGAATCACCGCGAAATTCGACGTCGATCGTTGCCAGAATGCGTGCGTTGGGCAGCCGGTGCAGAGTGCCGTAGGCTGGCGTCGCGACGGTAACGTCCCAACCCTCGGCTGCCAAAGCGATCGGCAGGTCGCGGACGACGTCGCCGACGCCACCGACCTTGCCGCCGGGCAGGGCGCCGTTTTCGGACGCCAGAAATATGACGGAGCGGGTTTCGATAACTGCCAGCCTAGCGGGTGAAGTGCAATTGCTGGCCGAGCATCTCAGCCGTAACCAGCGTGCGGCCGCCTTTGGTCACGCGGAATCCACGTTCTGTATCCGCTTTGTGATCGACGCCGATTTCGGTGCCTGCCGGGATGATCGAGCCGCGATCGATAATCGCGTTGTTGATGTTGCAGCGCTCGCCGACGACAATGTCCGGCAGACCCACCGAGTCAGTGACACTGCTATAGGGGTTCACGTAACAATTCGTGAACATCACCGATCGTCGCACCGTCGCGCCCGAGATCACGCACCCACCCGAGACCATCGACTGAATGGCTGCACCGCGCCGGTCCGCATCGTCAAATACAAACTTGGCAGGCGGCAGCTGCAGCTGGTATGTGAATATCGGCCAGACCTTGTCATACAGGTTGAGCTGTGGGGTCACCGCTGCGAGTTCCATGTTGGCTTCCCAGAACGCGTCGAGCGTTCCAACGTCGCGCCAATATGCTTGTTCATTGGTCACCGGGTCGCGTAACGGGTACGCGTACACCCGGTAGTCATTGATGACCGACGGAATGACGTTGCGGCCGAAATCATGCTTGGTGCCCGGCGTGTCGGCATCCGCAATGACGCGTTCGTAGAGAAAATCCGTATTGAACAGGTAGTTGCCCATAGAGGCGAGGCATATACCGGGTCTGCCGGGAATCGGGTTCGGCTTTTCAGGTTTCTCGTCAAAGCCGATGATGCGGCCTTCCTCGTTGACGGTCATGACGCCGAATTCGCCAGCGGCTTCCTCTATCGGCATTTCGATACAGCAGATTGACATGTCCGCGCCTATCTCGACGTGAAACGCCAGGAACGGACCGTAGTCCATTTTGTAAATATGGTCGCCGGCAAGTATCAGCACAAGGCGCGGGTTGTGCGTGCGGATGATGTCCAGGTTCTGGTAGACGGCGTCGGCGGTGCCGCGATACCACTCGCCACCCACGCGCTGCGATGCCGGCAATATCTCGACGAATTCCCGTTCGGCGGCGCCCGACTGAAACCATGACCAGCCATTCAGGAGATGTCGAATCAGCGAGTGTGCTTTGTACTGGGTCAGTACGCCGATGCGCCTGATCCCGGAATTAAGACAGTTCGATAACGCGAAATCGATAATTCGATACTTGCCGCCGAAGTGCAGCCCGGGCTTGGCGCGCCAGTTGGTCAGTTCGTATAGACGCGAGCCCTGTCCGCCGGCGAGGATCAGTGCCAGCGTGTCACGGGTCAGCCGACTGACATACCTGGCATCTTGCTTGCTCTGTTTTTCTTCCATTCTGACAACTCTCGCGAAAAAGACTCAGTGATCGCGGTCAAACCCGGATGCGCCCGAGGCGCTTGAGTTGCCTCAGAAACTAATCCTGACGTCCGGATGCCCGCACTAATTTCGCTGTATTGTCGCAGAGTTCGGGCGTCAATTGCGAGGGAAGTGCACGCCAGCGCCAGTTGCCACCCGCCGTCCCCGGAATATTGATACGTGCCTCGGAGCCAAGGCCGAGAAAGTCCTGCATGGGTGCGATTGCCAGCTGTGCCCGGGTCGAAAACGCGGCCTTGATCATGTCGGTATGAATAGTCGCCCGCGTGCCCTGGGTAATAGCAAGAGCCGCATCCTGTGTCTTCGCTATTTCCTCTGCACTGCGAAGATCGTCGGGGCTGCCCTCGAACCAGCCGATGGTCGTGTCATTGTCATGCGTGCCCGTGTAGCACACGCTGTTCTCGGCAACGTCCGACAACTGGAAGTCTTTATCGCACACATCAAATTGCAGGATTCTCATCC
>JBATID010000044.1:0-2493 GCA_049667545.1 Woeseiaceae bacterium | reverse complement strand
CCGTGTCTCAGTCCCAGTGTGGCTGATCGTCCTCTCAGACCAGCTACGGATCGTCGCCTTGGTGAGCCTTTACCTCACCAACAAGCTAATCCGACTTAGGCTCATCCATTAGCGCGAGGTCCGAAGACCCCCGCTTTCCCCCGTAGGGCGTATGCGGTATTAGCTCGAGTTTCCTCGAGTTGTCCCCCACTAATGGGCAGATTCCTAAGTATTACTCACCCGTCCGCCACTCGTCGCCAAGGAGCAAGCTCCTCGCGTTACCGTTCGACTTGCATGTGTTAGGCATGCCGCCAGCGTTCAATCTGAGCCAGGATCAAACTCTTCAGTTCAAAGCTTCTAAAGCTTCATCTAAAGAACGTAATCCCCACTCCAAATTACTATTACTTAGAATTTAGGGTGGTTACTTACGCTTTGATTTTGCCTTCGCAAAGTCCAACGCAAGCACCCACACAAATTATCTGATTGAATTGTTAAAGAACGGCCCCGGCTACCCGGAGCGGACCCACAATTATACAGGCGATAGGGGGCAAAATAACAGCCCTCGGGCGCCTGCAGTTTCTTTGGGGGTCAACTGAAGTACACCATGACCTCAGCGAGCGGGGCATTATAGCGGCGAACGACAGGCCGTCAACATATTTCTTGGCTTTTTTTCAAATTAGCCCAGATGCCCGGCTGGCGGCACTTTGGGGATGCCGCGCCCGGCGTCACAGGGGGCACAATTTCACGGACAAAATGCCTGTTTCGGCCATCCCGAGCAGCTGGCTGCGCGGCAACGGGCCGAACCCTCGGCAACGGCCGGATCGCAGAGATTCCGGCCGTGCCGCGCTAGTCGCGAGAGGCGCGCCACGCCAGATATTCGGGTTTATCGGCAAGCACCTTCAGAAAACGGTCCCTGGCGAGCGTCTCGCCATCGAGCTTGAGCCCGAAGTCATCCTCCAGGCGGGTCATCGCTTCAGTCGCGCCGGCGTAATTCCCGGCCGCGGTTCGGGCTCGCAGCAGCGACCACCAGGCGACCTCCAGCGTCGGTTCGGCCTCAGTGGCCTGTTTGGCGAAAATCTCCGCATCCTCCGTATTCCCGTCTGCCAGCGCCGCCATCGCCTTTAGCGAGCCCAGCGCCCCGTCCGCAATCCCGAGATCCTCCTCCAGCAGCACCAGCGCATCGATTGCCTCCTGATAGCGCCGCACGGGGATATAAAATTCAACCAGCCTGAGACTCTGCAGAGCGTCGTCCGGGAAGGCCTGCAGAAGATCCTGCACGGCGCGCTCGGTCCGGGCCTGGTCGCGCGCCCGCAGCGCCATCTGCAAATGCAGGCGCGCAATGACCTTTTCGCCACGCACTGCTTCGTCGAGGTCATCGTAAATCTGGAAGAACCGCGCCCCGTTCTGGTCGCGAACCGCCTTGAACAGCTCGCCAACCTGGAACGCATCGCGATCGCTGATGGTCTTGTTATCGAGGAGATTTCGGGTTGCCGGCTTGTTTGGCATGGCCATCACCAGCGCCAGGCCTGCTGCCGAAGAAAACCGTTCCCCCTGATAATAATCCACCCAGTCGACGATAGTTATGCGGCCTTTTGTGTCCAGCTCGAGCTCGTAGACATGGTACGAATATCGGTAGCCTGCGGCCGCGTAACGAACAACGGCGCTGCCCTCATTGCCGCGCATCTGAAAATCGACAACTGTCGCCAGGATGTCGGATTTTGATTCGGGAAATGAAGCAGCGAACATGCGCTCGATCGAAGCGTTGAAGTCCTGCGTAAACGCGCGCTTCGCATCGGCAGCAACCATGCGACCGTCGAAGATCCGGGCTGTCAGGACCGTTTCGTTCGTGGCGCTGTTGAAGCGATCGAATGAATTGTCATTGAGGCCCTGCATGATGCGCTCGAACTGCAGGCGCGCGGTATCGACGCCGTCGGCCACTACGCCCGGCGGCGCCAGCATTAGCAGTGCAGTTGCTATCGACCAAACCGCGAAAGCACGAACCGTACCCATCTCTTTACTCCCCTTGCCGGGTTGCAATCCCGCCGGATCGGGTCCTGACGACGATGCGCCTCAGGTCAGGCTGACGCGTGCGAACTTGCGCTTGCCAACCTGGAAAACCGCAGTGGTACCGGCCTTGATTTCAAGCGCGCGATCGGCAACGCGCTCCGCATCGATCCGCACGGCACCCTGTTTAATCATACGAAACGCATCGGACGTGCTGCTAACGAGACCCGCTGCCTTTAACAGGTGGGCAATGCCGAGCGAACCACCCTCGCTCTCGAGCGTGACCTCCGCAATCTCGTCGGGCATCGCGCCTTGCTGGAATCGGGCGATGAACTCCTGCTTGGCACTCTCCGCCGCTGCGCTGTCATGGAATCTGGCAACGATTTCCTGCCCAAGTTCAAATTTTGCGTCGCGCGGATTCGATCCGGCATCGACGGCCCGCTTCAGGGCAGCAATATCGTCGATCGGCCGAAAGCTCAGGAGCTCGAAATAGCGCCACATGAGATCGTC
>JBATID010000043.1:0-13088 GCA_049667545.1 Woeseiaceae bacterium | reverse complement strand
CGCGCCGGCGAGGCGCCCGGTGTCGAGTAATTTGACAATAATTTGAAAAATTGGGTCTAAAACACCCATATCCGCGACTTTGATTGCAGATCCTGCCGCGCGCGCCATTATGTCGGTTGCGCCGAATAGCGCACTTTTCCATTACTTTCATTGACTTATCAAATTGTTACACCGGTTTTCTCGGTCAACACGTGACGTTCGGCGGCCAGTTTCGTCGACTTTATTTACAACAACCGGGGGTTTCACCCCACGGCACTTGACCCGAATTCTGATAAGCATCTGATTAGCATATAGTTTATGGGTAGCTGGCACGGGAATTGCTTTATTTGTATTGCCCAAGCGAAGTGTAACTGTGGACAGTAAGCACATCGGTTCGATACAGGATTTAGACGCCAGAAGAAAAATAACTACAAAAATAAAGAAGATCGAGATCCAAATATAATAAAAACCCGTCGCAACCGATTACCGTCTACACAGTTACCTCTTTTGATAAAAAAGAGAATTTGGCCCCACCGCTAACGCCGTGGGGCTTTTTCTTTGGCAGAATGGCTGCGAACTCCCGCGGCCACGGCCGCGTGGCGCATTCACTATCTTCTATCTTGAGATCGGGCTATCGGGAGATTGGGCTATCAGTAAATTGGCAACAAAAAATATTTGGCTGGTCCTCCTGGTCGGCCTGGCACTCGTTGCCTGCACCGCTGACGAACGTGACTTTGGCGAGTCGAGCATCGCCGACCTGCACGACGCGATGCAGCGCGGCGAGCTGACGTCCGAGGAGCTGGTTAATTGGTATCTGCATCGCATCGACACTATTGACCACGCGGGACCGCAGCTAAATTCGATTATCGAAATAAATCCGGACGCGCTGCAAATTGCGAGAGCACTGGACGGCGAATGGCAAATGTCCGGGCCACGCGGCCCGCTGCACGGCATCCCGGTTGTGTTGAAAGCTAACATCGATACGGCGGACCAGATGCACACGAGCGCCGGCTCGCTCGCGCTCGCCGAGCATGTGCCGCCGGCGGATGCATTCCTGGTCAAACGCCTGCGCGACGCCGGGGCCGTACTGCTAGGCAAAGCGAACCTGAGTGAGTGGGCCAATTTTCGCTCCTCCAATTCGTCCAGCGGCTGGAGCAGCGTGGGCGGCCAGACACGCAATCCCTACGATACGGCCCGTTCGCCCTGTGGCTCGTCGAGTGGCTCGGCGGTGGCCGTCGCCGCGAATCTGACCATGGTCGCCGTGGGCACTGAGACAGACGGTTCCGTCGTTTGCCCGGCCGGCATCAACGGCATTGTCGGTATCAAGCCGACAGTCGGACTTGTCAGTCGCAACGGCATAATTCCGATCGCCCATAGTCAGGATACCGCCGGGCCGATGGCACGCTCGGTACGCGATGCCGCGATTCTGCTGGCGGCGATCACCGGCGTCGATGCGGAAGACGCTGCGACGGCCGCCGCGACGCCAGTTGATACTTACACTTCGAACCTGACCGCCGACGGACTGCGCGACATGCGCATCGGCGTGCTGCGCTCGTACTACGGTGCGGGCTCGAATCCGCATGTCGAGAAAATCCTTACGGCCAGCATTCTTGCCCTTAAGGCCCAGGGAGCAGAGGTCATCGACAGCATCGAAATCGATGCGGCCGAAATGTATGCAGCCGAGTACGAGGTACTGCTGTATGAATTCCGCGCGGATCTGAATGCTTACTTCCAGAAATCCGGCTCTCCAATTGGCAGTCTTGCCGAATTGATCAGTTTCAACGACGCCAACGCAGAAGCCGTTATGCCAATATTCGGACAGGACATCATTATCGACGCCCAGGCGAAGGGCCCGCTGACTGAGCCCGCCTACCTCGAGGCACTCACGACGAGCAGGCGCATTGCCCGAACGAGCATCGACGAGGCGCTCGCGACGCACAAACTTGATGCTTTGATTGCGCCGACCAACGGTCCTGCGTGGATGATCGACCACGTTAACGGCGACAGCTACAGCGTTGGCAGCTCGTCGCTGGCTGCCATTGCCGGCTACCCCGCCGTTACGGTGCCCGCGGGCTTCGCGGCCGGCCTGCCGGTCGGGCTCTCGTTTATCGGCAAGCCCTGGAATGAGAAACAGCTCATAGAGATCGCCTACGCATTTGAGCAAGCTACGGAGGTGAGAAAAGCCCCATCGTTCGAGTAATTAGCGGTTTATTGCATGTTCAAAGCTGTGCGCATTTCGATATTGCTGTTCATCCTGTTCTTCGTCGCCGTGAGCACGTGGCTCACGCAGGCCAGAAGCACGGACTGGAATAACAGCCTGTGGGTAAAGGTCTACCCCATCAACGCCGATAACAGCCCGGAGTCCACGAAGTACATTGCCAACCTCGAGCTTCGCGACTTCGACGGTATCGAATCGTTCCTGGCGCGCGAAGCGGCGAAGTACGCAGTCGCTGTGTCGCGCCCCGTGCGTCTCGAACTCGGCGAGCCCGTTCCTGAGCAGCCGCCGCAACTTGGCAATTCGCCAAACGTTTTGAATGTCGTGCTCTGGTCTTTGAAGATGCGCTGGTGGGCGAACAGCGTGACGTCGGACCAGGATCGGATCGACCCGGATGTCCGTATATTCGTGCGTTATCACGCGCCCGACAACACCGTAACGCTGGAGAATTCAGTCGGCCTGCAAAAGGGCATGGTCGGGATCGTCAACGGCTATGCCAGCCGCAGCCGCCGCGGCACAAACAACGTCATCATTGCACATGAATTCCTGCACACCCTCGGCGCCACAGACAAGTACGACCCCGCCGACGGACAGCCGATCGGCCCCGATGGCCTGGCTGAGCCGCAGCGCAAGCCGCTGTACCCGCAGCGCTTTGCCGAGATCATGGGCGGACGCATCGCGGTCGCCGAGGATGACGCGTTGATGCCGAAAAGTCTCGACTACGCTGTGATCGGCCCGTTGACGGCTCGCGAGATCAACCTGATCGACTGACGCCGCTTTTGCTGCACTGCCCGCTGCGCTACGCTGGGGGTATGACCAACTCGTCTGCGTTAAGCTTTTCCTGTTCCAACGTTTATATCAGCGTCGCCGGACGCGCCCTGGTCAACGACCTGTCGCTCGACGTCGAGCGCGGCGAATTCCTCGCCGTCATCGGACAAAACGGCGTCGGCAAAACACTGACCATGCACACACTGGCGGGCCTGCGCGCTGCCGATGCCGGAGAGATTCGGGTGAACGGCCATGACACTGCGGCATCGAGACGGCAGGAAACCGCGCGGCACCTGGCATTGCTGCCGCAGCATGTCGATGACATTTTTCCGGCAACCGCACTAGATACGGCGATGATCGGACGGCATCCTCACATTGGCCGTTTCAACTGGGAATCCGACGATGACTTCCGCATTGCGCGCGCAGCACTCGAGGCGGTCGGTCTCGCCGGGTTTGCTGCCCGCGACGTCTTGACGCTTTCCGGGGGCGAACGTCGGCGACTCGCAATCGCACAGATACTCACACAACAACCGGCCGTCTATCTTTTGGATGAGCCAACCAATCATCTCGACCCGCAACATCAGCTCGAAGCGCTGCAGCTGTTCCGTGACAAGGCAGACGACGGGGCTGTGGTGATCGCCAACCTCCACGATGTGAACCTCGGCGTACGTTATGCCGATCGCTGCCTGCTGCTGTATGGCGACGGCCAGTGGGAACTGGGAAAAACGGCCGACATTCTGGATGCCGAACGCCTTAGCAGGCTTTACGGCACGACCATGGAAGCGCTCGACTGGCGCTCGGGTAAGCTGTTCTTCGCCTCAGGCGACGTGCCCGCCTAGCGTCGACAAATACGTCGCATGCAGTGCCGGATTGGCAGCCAGAACCGAGCGTGTCTGCAACGCGATGGCCGCACCGTTCAGGTCCGTGAACACGCCGCCCGCTTCGCTGACAATAATTGAAAGCGCTGCGATGTCCAGGATGTTCACGTCCGACTCAATCACCGCTTCGATCTTGCCCGCCGCCAGCAGATGATAGTGATAGAAATCACCGTAACCGCGAATTCGATCGGCGCGCTCGACAATTTTCCCCAGCGATGCCCAACCGGGGCTTGCCGCCAGCGATTTGAGATTCCCGACCGACACGGCCGCTCGATCCGGATCCTCAATATTGCTTACGCTAAGTCGCTTGCCGTTGAGAAAGGCGCCCTGGCCTTTTTCTGCCCAGGCCAGCTCATCCATCATCGTGCCGCAGGAGACGCCGACGATGATTTGCCCGTTGTGTAACAGCGCAATTTGCGTGGAGAAAAACGGGTACTGACGCACGAAACCCTTGGTGCCATCAATCGGATCAACAAGCCACAGGTAATCCGCATTTTCCCGGGTGCGCCCGGTCTCCTCACCGTAGAAACCGTGCTCTGGAAATTGCTCAAGAATAATTCGGCGAATCGCCTGCTCGCACTCGACATCGGCCTGCGTCACGGGGGTCAGGTCGGCTTTGGTCGTTACCGTAAAGTTGCCGGCGTAATAGTGACGACTGATTTTTGCCGCTTCCTCAGCGGCTCGCAGCGCGACCTTAAGGTACTCTGACGCGCTACTACTGGTGTTCTGACTATTCACGGCTGCCCTGGGGTCCTGATCGTTCGGCGCCACTATGGCGGCAACCTGAAGAAGAAACAAGCCGCCGGCTTGACACACTGCCGACAGCTGCCTATCGTCTGCTCCTCATCAGGTGAACCCGAAATGGCTTGTTTCGGGTGAACGGGAAGCCGGTGTCACGCAGACAAAGCGTACAATCCGGCGCTGCCCCCGCAACGGTGATCGAGTCAAGCCGTAGCCCCTGTTTTCCTTCGGGAAACAGAGCCACTGCAGCCCTAAACGGCCGTGGGAAGGCGCTACGTCAGGAGAAGTCCGCTCGTCAGCCCGGAGACCGGCCCGATGACATAGCGAATGGCGCGGCGGGCGCATGTTCGGGCGCTTCTGAACGGCGCCCCTCCCTGCCGCCACATTCATCAACGATACGATTTAGTGTGCGGGCGGCACGCAGAGGATGCTTACAATGAAATTTCTCCGGACGGTCGCGCTGGCAGCGTTACTCTCGCTGCCGTTGGCGGGGCACGCGGCCGATATTTTGCCGCGCGACACACTGATCGTAACCGCTACCCGGACAGAGATTCCGTTGAGCGATGCAACGGTGCCGGTCACCGTCATCTCCCGCGACGAAATCGAGCTGTCGATGGCCAGGGACCTCGCGGAGTTGCTGCGCTTCGAAGCCGGTATCGACATCGGCCGTAATGGCGGTCCCGGACAAGCAACGTCGATGTTCCTGCGCGGTACGGAAAGCAACCACACGCTGGTCCTCGTCGATGGCGTGCGCATCAATCCAAGCACTATCGGCGGCGCGGCAATTCAGAACATCTCTCCCGACATCATCGATCGCGTGGAGATCGTCAAAGGCGCGCGTTCGGCACTGTTTGGCACCGATGCCATCGGCGGCGTCATTAATATCATCACGCGTCGCGCCGAAACAGGCTATGTCGAGAGTGCCTTCGGCGCCGGCAGTTTTGCATCGCAGTCGGGGCACGTCGCCGCTGGCGATCGCGGCGCACTCGGCGAGTTCGGCATCAACCTCAACTGGCAGTCGACGGACGGCTACGCGCCGCGCGTCGAATCCGACCTTGCGCGTGGCTACGAGAATCGTTCTGCCAACCTGTACGCTGCCCGCGAACTTGCCACGAGCGAGATCAGCATTCGACACTGGCAAAGTGCGGGCAATGTCGAATACCTGGATTTCTTTCTGAGCCCGGTCGACCAGGATTACAAGAACGCGGTGACCGCGATCGGGCTGGATACGACGCTGCCCGGCAACAGCTCCAGCAAGCTACTCGTCTCTTTCATGGAGGACGAGGTGCGCCAGGCCCAGGTGCCCGACTATGTCCTCTCGAAACGCCTGAGTATCGACTGGCAATATAGCCGCGCGTTCGGGCAGCATAAACTGACCGGCGGCCTGTATGCCGTCGCCGAGGACGCCAGCTCGCTGTCATTCGGCTCGCTATTCGATGAAGACACCGAGCTGCGCGCCGTGTTTGCGCAGGACCATTTGACGATCGGGCGGCACAAGGGCTTTGCGGCCGTGCGGCTTTCCGACCACGAGACCTTCGGTCGGCATACGACATGGAATGTCGAGTACGCGTTCGAGATCGATGCGGCGTGGACCGTCAATGCCGGTCTCGGACACGCGTTTCGCGCGCCTGATGCGACCGACCGCTTCGGCTTTGGCGGTAACCCCGGGTTGCAGCCGGAACTGGCTGACGAGGTGCAGCTCGGGCTGCGATACGCACCGGGCAATGCGCACAGCATTAACATCGAGGTCTACGCCAACAACATTGATGACCTGATCGAATTTGATTCGCAGAGCTTTACATTGCGAAACATCAGCAAGGCAAAAATTCGCGGTGCGGAGCTCGGCTATGAATTCCGTGGCGAGCACTTCGTACTGCGCGCTGACGTGCTCCGGCAGACCGCGGACAATGCGTTAACCAATACGCGTTTGCTGCGGCGCGCCGACAAATCAGCCACGCTGAGCTACACGCAGATGATCGGGCCGCATCGGCTCGGACTGTCCGTACTGGCAAGCGGCGATCGCGAGGACTTCGGCGCGGTGCGTCTGCCGGGCTACGTGCTTGCCAACCTGGTCGGGCAATTGCAGCTGAATGACCGGTGGCAGCTCAATGCCAGGCTGGAAAACCTGTTTGACACCGAGTACCAGACCGCTGCGAACTACCGCATGCAGAAACGCAGTGGTTTTGTTGAACTTCAGTATCGCTGGCAATAATGTGGAGTGACGCGTGGGCAATCGATTAAGCAGCATCTACACCCGAACCGGCGACGACGGCTCGACCGGCCTTGGCGACGGCAGCCGGGTTTCCAAAGACAGTGTGCGCGTGGAAGCTTATGGCACCGTGGATGAGGCGAACAGCGCCATTGGCGTTGTGCTCGCCGGTGATACAGTACCCGAGCCAATTCGCACTTTGTTGACAGAGGTTCAGCATGACCTGTTTGAACTCGGCGGTGAGCTTTGCATCCCTGGTCACAGCGCGGTCACGCAGGCGTTTATCGATCGTCTCGAGGGCGATCTGGACGCGCTCAACGCCAACCTGCCACGCCTGAAGGAGTTCATCTTGCCGGGCGGCGGCAATCACGCGGCGGCCTGTCACCTGGCGCGCACGATCGTGCGGCGTGCCGAGCGCCGCACACAAACGCTTGCGATGATGGAAGCCGTGCGCCCCGAGGTGCTCCGCTACCTCAATCGTCTGTCGGATCTGCTGTTTGTGGTTGCCCGCGTCCTGGCCCGTCTGAATGGGGGCGAGGAAGTGCTTTGGGATCGCGACCGGCTGTAGCCTCCTCCGCCGCGTCGGCGCCGAGAAACGCGGCCCGGTTGAAGCGCGCACGTTGCAGTGCCAGGCACATCGCACCGCCGGCCTTTATCAACCGTGGCGTCGGGCGCGCCAGCTCATCAGCAGCCAACAGGAACTGGTTGCCGTACAGGTTCGCCGCGATTGTCGGCCAGCGCTGCCACTCGGCAAAGCCATCATCGCCGGCGTCGGTACTTGCCAGCATTACTTCAGGATTGCGCTCAACCACGGCCTCCACCGACACCGTCGGCGCCAGCTCCTCTAGATCGTCGAAGATGTTTCGTCCACCACAAATCGCGATCAGCTCACTCAGGTAGTGTTCGCGATTTATCGTGTACAACGGCCGCGCTGAAACCTGGAAAAAAACGCTGATCGGCTCGGCATCCTGGTGCGCTTCCCGTAGCATCGTCAGCTGCTGTTCAAAGCGCTCCGCAGCCAGCCTTGCCTCGGTCGACCGGCTAACGAGTGCCCCGAGTTGCCGCAGCGCGGCACCAATATCTTTAAGACCGCGCGTGCGGATCACCGCGACCTCGTAACCGAGGTGGCGTAGCTCATCGACCGTGTGCGCCGGCGTGCCGCTCTCCCACACGAGTAACAGATCGGGCCGCAGCATCGCGAGCTGCTCGTGATCTACCGAGAAGGCGTCACCGACGACCGGCAGCTCAAGGACCTCCCGGGGATAGTCCGACCAGGCGCTGACGCCGACCAGGATGTCGCCGGCACCGATTTCGAAAACGAGCTCGGTCAGACTGGGTGCTAGCGTCACGACGCGCTGGTAGTTGCGTGCCGGGCGGGAGTCCTCCGGCGGCTCGGAACAGGCAGACAGAATCGCACACAGGCACGCGAGCGCGAGCGCTCGCGTCACTGCGTCAGGCCGTACAACGTCATGGCGGAAATGATGACTGCCCAGATCAATAACAGCCGGAAGACCAGGCGATTAGCGGCTGCGGCGCCGCGTGCACCGCGTTCGGTCATCGACTCATCGGTATTATCCTGCAAGCCAAGCGCCGCCACGCCGACGCGCGCGAGCAGTTGTTCATTGTTCTCTGACAGTGTCGCATCAGCCTGCTCGGCCGGTGCCCGCAAGGCAGCAATTGCGTCATCGAAGTTGCCGGCGGTTGCGTAACCAATCGCCGTCAGACGCGCCGGTACCCATGCCAGCACACCATGCAGCGTGACCGCGGCGTCCCGAATGCGCACCGCATCCACGTCGTCTTCCACACTGCGAGATGCATTGAACACGGCGCGGCGGCGAATCAGGTCCGTCACGCGATAGGTCCACGCCGCCAGGGGTCCGAGCAGCATGAACCAGAAAATAACAGCGAACAGACGATTGTTCGCCTGCACACAGACCGATTCTTCGACGCAATGAATGCGCTGCAGCGCATCTTCCGGGACGTCACCTTCGACGATCGCATTGGCAGCACTCAGAATGTCGCCTTCTTCCTCCGACAGCAGAGCAGCGCAATACTCATCGACATCCTCACCGATATCGTGCGGCCCCAGCGAGAAAAACAGCACGGCAACAGCCAGCAGCAGGTATGTGAAGCCGGCCAGCGTTCCGCCAAGAATGACAATGACAGCGAAAACCGGCAGCACCAGGGCTATGGCCAGCAATACGACCAGGAGCAGTGGCGGCCAGGCAGAAAACCGTCGCGCCAGGGCAAAGCCCGAGTCGATAATACGATCCAGCCAGCGCATGCGGCGCCAGTGGAAGAGCTGTGTCGCCAGTCTCTCGACAACCAGTCCTATGAGCAGGGCAATCAGATTCATCGTGTGTACGCTCTGTCTGAGTTAAACGGTTTCGTGCTCGAGGCGTTCTTGTTCATGCGCCGAGGTCATCATACAAGCGCAGCCAGTCGAAAGCAGGACCCGGATCGACTTTACGTCCCGGCGCGATATCGCAGTGGCCAGCCACCTCTCTGGCTGAAATCGCTGGATAAGCCGCAAATATCGCCCGCAGAACGGCCGCGAGCGCCTGGTATTGTCGATCCTCGTACGCTGTTTCGTCTTCGCCCTCAAGTTCGATCCCGATCGAAAAATCGTTGCAGCGCCGCGTGCCGCGAAAGCAGGACTCTCCGGCGTGCCAGGCACGCTCGGTGAAAGGCACGAACTGCGTTAGGGCACCGTCCCGGCGAATCAGCAGATGCGCGGAGACCTCGAGGCCCCGAATCTCCGCAAAATAAGGGTGCGCATCAAAATCGAGCGTATTGGCAAACAAGGCGTCAATTTCCGGGCCACCGAACTCGCCGGGCGGCAGGCTGATACCGTGCAGCACGACCATCGTCGGCGCAGCACCCTCCGGTCGTGCGTCGCGATTCGGGCTGGCTTGCTGCCGGGCCGGCTCGATCAACCCGCTCGCGGTCGAAACTTCGAACGTCGTTTGAAGTGCTGTTGCCATGGTCGATTCCAGCGAGTGCGGTTGCGTGACTGGCGAAGAACTACGATAGTAAACCATGCGTCAGACTCGACTCTACCTGGAAGGCGAATACGACAGCGGCTCGGAACTCGAAGTCGATGCCGAAAAAACACATTATTTGAGCCGCGTCCTGCGCCTGCGCGTCGGCGACACCCTCGTAATCTTCAACGGCACGGGCGCGCAATTCCTGGCCAGTATTACAGCGCTGCAGCGGTCCCGTGGGATGCTGGCAGTACAAGACGCGCTTGCGGCTGCGACGGAATCCGGTTTCAAATTGCATCTCGCGCAGGGCATCTCGCGTGGAGAACGCATGGATTTCGTCGTGCAAAAAGCGACCGAACTCGGCGTCAAGCGCATCACGCCGTTGCTGACCGAACACGGCGTTGTCAAGCTGGCCGCCGAACGCGCCGAGAAGCGGCGGCAGCATTGGCGACAAGTCGCGACAAGTGCCTGCGAGCAGTGCGGACGGGTGCGCCTGCCACTCGTCGACGCGCCGGTGCGTCTCGATAGCTGGCTCGCCGACAAGACGCAACAGGCCGACACCGATCTTTTGCTGAAACCGGGGGCGCCCGAGGGACTCGCCAGCATCGACGTGCCGGCAACCAAGGTGTGTCTCCTGGTCGGCCCGGAGGGAGGCTTCAGCAACGCTGAATACGCCATGATGGAAGCGGCTGGATTTCGCGCGGTTTCTTTCGGCCCGCGCGTGCTGCGGACCGAAACCGCCGCAATCGCAGCGCTGGCTGTCTTGCAGGCACGCTGCGGTGATATGAATTAGTCAGACGTTGGCAAGCTCATCGGCCAGCATGTCTTCCAGTCGCTCCAGATCGGGAATCAACGGGTACTCATTAATCATGCGCACGCGACACAACACCGGTGCCGCGTCTGGCCAGCCCTGGGTCGACTCCAGCTTCAGAACTTCCTCGTTCACACGCACGAGCTGCGGAAACCCCTGCGTCAACAAGCCGAAATAACCCGCTTTTAACTTCCCGGTGTCGGCGTAAAACACAACGATACGGGTGCGGCTGTTTTGTTCCGGCACATCATTACCAATTGCCCCCTCGAACGACACAACCGGCAGCGCGCGTCCATTCCAGTTGACAGTGCCAAGCATCCATTCCTGCGCGCCGACGGCTTTTTCGGGCGCGGAGAATCGTACGACTTCGGCGACGCAGGCGCGTGGCACGATCATACGTTCCTCGGATAAGGGCACGAGGAGGCTGTACAGCTCTTCGGTTGCTGCATTCATGACAATTCGATCCCGCGCTCTTCAAGCTGACGTTGAATGGCCTCGAGCAGCTGCGAGTCCTGATAGGGCTTGCCGAGGTAATCGTTTA
Source organism: Woeseiaceae bacterium (assembly GCA_049667545.1). Classification (GTDB taxonomy): domain Bacteria; phylum Pseudomonadota; class Gammaproteobacteria; order Steroidobacterales; family Woeseiaceae; genus UBA1847. Next base: position 1,962 of record JBATID010000043.1, on the reverse strand, counting down.
CGCCGAGTTCGATGGCACGGGCTCGATGTTTGTCACCTACGCGCGACGTAATCATGATGATCGGCACGTCCGCAAACTCGGGGTCATTGCGAACGTGCGATGCGAACTCGTAGCCGTCCATGCGCGGCATTTCGATGTCGAGCAATATGACATCCGGCTTTTCGACCTGCATGACACTGATGGCGTCAAGCCCGTCTCTGGCGGTCGCCACGCGCAGGCCATTGCGCTGCAGGGTACGTTCGGTCACGCGACGTACAGTGATAGAATCGTCGACAACCAGTGCCAGTGGTCGGTTGTCGCTTGGCGCCGGACGCGCCTGCTTGATCTCGACGATCGGCGCACCAGTGCGCACGAGCGCGTTAATATCCAGGATCAGTACGATGCTGCCGTCGCCCAGGATCGTGGCTCCCGAAACGCCACGGATCGCGGCCAACTGTGGACCGACGGCTTTGACCACGATTTCGCGGCTGGCCAGCATCTCGTCAACGAGCAAGGCCGCCGAATAATCACCGGCCCTGACGAGGATCACGGGCACCGAGGTATCATCCTTCGGCAGTTCGGCAGCCGATCCGCCAAGGTACATGCCGAGATGGCGGAATTTATAGATCTGCTCGCCATACGTGTATGCCGGCTCGTCCTGACTTAGCAGGTTCTCAAGCTCGGCACGTGGCACGCGCGCCACGCCCTCAACCGTCGGCAGCGGCAGTGCGTAGACCTCGTCACCGGTGCGCACAATTAGCGCCTGCGTGATGGCAAGCGTGAACGGCAGCCGCACCGTGAAATTCGTACCCTGCCCGGTGACTGACGAAATGCGCAGAGAGCCACCCAGCTTCTTCACCTCGTTGGCAACGACGTCCATGCCCACACCGCGGCCCGCCGACTGCGTGACGGTCGCCGCGGTTGAGAAACCGGGCGCGAGGATCAGCTGCATGATCTCCTCATCCGTTACCTTGCTGTCCGGTTTGAGCATGTCGAGCTCGTACGCTTTGCGCCGGATCGCGTCCACCTCGAGGCCGCGACCGTCATCGGCAACGTCGATCACCATTTCGGCACCTTCCCGGTGCAGCCGAATGGTAATTCGTCCGGTCGCCGGTTTGCCGATGGCCTGTCGCTCCCCGGCATCCTCGATGCCGTGAATAACCGCATTGCGCAACATATGCTCGAACGGCGGCAGCATCTTGTCGAGAACCTGCCGGTCGAGCTCACCGGAGGCGCCTTCGACCGCGAGTTCGGCGCGCTTGCCGGCTTCCTGGGATGCCTGACGGACGAGGCGCGTTAATCGCGACACGTGTCTTTCGAACGGCACCATGCGAGTTCGCATCAGCCCATCCTGCAACTCGGCAGTCACCCTCGACTGCTGTACCAGGAGACCCTCCGCTTCGGTGGTAACCGATTGCAGCAGATCCTTTAGGCTGCCTAGATCGTTCGCTGATTCGGCCAACGCCCGTGTTAACTGCTGGATATTGGAGTAACGATCCAGCTCCAGTGGATCGAAGTTGCTCACCAGAACGGTATCCTGGTGGCCGTGCATGATCTGCGCTTCGGTCTCGATTTCGAGCTTGCGCAGCTGCTCGCGCAAACGCGCGATAGTTTGTTCAAGTTCGTCGACGTGAAACTCGAATGAGCTGACCTGCTGGTTCAGCCGCGAATGGTAAATGCTGATCTCGCCCGCCGCGTTCAGCATGTCTTCAAGCAGCTCGGCATCGACCCGCGCAAACTCCTGGCGCTGCTCGGGCGATTGTATTGGCCGCACGTCGGCCACCGGCGGTGGTACACGCGGCAGTGCCGGCTCAGGCTCGGGTTCGGGTTCAGGCTCGGGCTCGGGTTCGGGCTCAGGCTCGGATTCGGGCTCGGGCTCGGGTTCCGCTGCGGATCCGGCTTCGGGTGCAAACCCGGGCACAACGTCCGACTCTGGCTCTGGCTCCGGTCCCGGCTCGTCGAAGGCTGACAGCGCCTCCTCTT
>JBATID010000042.1:0-15873 GCA_049667545.1 Woeseiaceae bacterium | reverse complement strand
TATCTGGGGTGGAAGTGCCACTCTCCAGGCCATGATGACGATCACGGTTCTGGGCGCCAGCACCGGGCAGTTCGTCAGCTATCGAATACTGACGGCGCAGTCCTTTTCCGCTGGCACCGGACGCTACGCAGCAGTCACATTTGTGACGCTGGCTGCGATGTTCTCGCTGCTGACGTTCTTCCCGCCGCGAGTATTCCTGTTCGAGAATCTCTTCTGTTACGCCTACACCGGCGAGTATGGCATTCTCGACGACTACGAGCCGTATCGTATATTCACGCGCGGCGACGACCCGTCATCAGCGAACATCAACTATTGCGCAAAAGCCGATCAGGACAGCAGCTAGCATCGACCTGCTGTAGAATTTCCGACTGAATCCGCAACCCTTACCGAACAGTGACGAGGAAAGACCTATGAGAAGGTTAGTAGTGGTTGCCCTGTTGGTACTTTCGGCCTGTGCGGGTATTCCCGAAGGCATTGAGCCGGTCGAAAACTTCGAGCTTGAGCCGTACCTTGGCACCTGGTACGAGATAGCGCGTCTTGATCACAGTTTCCAGCGCGGGATGTCGAACGTCACGGCCAACTACTCGCTGCGCGAGGACGGTGGCGTCGCCGTCCTGAACCGCGGTTACCGAACTGGGAAAGGCGAGTGGGACGAGGCTGAGGGCAAAGCCTACTTTGTCGGCGATCCCAGTATCGGGCGGCTCAAGGTCTCGTTTTTCGGGCCATTCTACGGCGCGTACAACGTATTCGAGCTTGGTGACAACTACGAGTATGCGATGGTTGCCGGCCCGGACCACTCTTATCTCTGGATTCTCGCGAGGGAACCGCGGCTACCTCAGGCGATACTCGACGAGCTGCTCTCCAAAGCTGAGGCGGCCGGCTACGACACGTCCAAACTGATCCTCGTGGAACACGACAGGACGCCGTGAAGGCTGTGCGCCTCGTTTCGCTCGAGTAAGCAACTTCGCGCCGACAGCTTCAAGAATCGCGAAAGCTATCGTTCAGCATCGCTTCAGCATGCGTGTGGCCAGATAGGCCTCACGTATCAAAGGAGAACGATGATGAAACGAACAACTACGCTTTCGCTGGCAGCCGCGCTCATGGTTACGTCTGCATTGCCGCTGGCTGCATATGCCGACACCGGCGCCTATGTTGGGGCGAGTATCGGCAACGCGCGCCTGGACGACAATTTCGATGGGTTCGGAATCGATACCGACGCCAACGCCTATCGCTTTTTCGGTGGCATTCAGTTCAGCGACGCTGTCGGCATCGAAGCGGGCTATCTGAACTTTGGAGACTTTTCGGAAACGGTGGATCTCGGTGGATTGCTGTCACGCACTGACATTACCGGTGATGGCTGGACCCTGGGTGCAACGCTGGCACTGCCGCTTGCAGAAAACCTGTCGCTATTCGGCAAGGGCGGGGTGTTCTTCTGGGATGCCGACATATCCGTCGATGGATTTTCGATCGACACACCCGGAGACGACAATCCTTATTATGGCGGCGGGTTGAAGCTTCAACTCGGTGACAACTTATCGCTAACCGGCGATTGGACAGTCTATGAGTTCGATATTCTCAAAACCGATGTCATCTCACTTGGATTCAATTATCGATTCTGACGATCGCGGTTTGACCCAACCTTTCTCGACCATCGTTTCGGCTGCTTCGAGGATGCTCTCCTCGGTATTCCTGAGTTTGATCCCGAGTAGTTCCGTGGGACGCTTGCTCCTGAACTGGTAGCGCAGGTTGGCAGAAGCCCGCGCCAGGGGTAGCGAATAGCGTTTGTCGAAGTACGCAGCGATGTACAGGATCAGCTTGGGCAACACCCACATAGGCGTCTTGTATTTGTGTGACAGGACCTTCGAGATCTCGAGCATGGACATCTCGCGATCCGAGAAAATAATGCGATGGCCCGCAGCCTTGTCCGATGTCAGTGCACGCACATGTCCTTTGGAGACATCGCCGACATCGACCACGTGAAGCCGCAGCGGTGCGCAAGCGGGATAGGTCCAGCCGACCAGGTCGCGAATGAACGCGAGGCTGGAGCGGATGTGGTGTTTCGCGAGTGGCCGGCCAATCACCACGGACGGGTTTATGGCCACTGCCTGCAAACGATCGGAATGCTTGTCCGCGAACTCCCAAAGCAAGCGCTCCGACTGCGTCTTGCCCATGCCATAGGGGTCCAGCCATATGTCGTCGCTCGTGCACCAGTCGTCTTCGGTGTACGTCTTGTCCTGCTGGTCGTAGCTCATTACGGCGGCAATCGACGAGGTCATGACGATGCGTTTGACACTCGGCGTCCTGGCTACGGAATCGAGCACATTCTGCGTGCCCTTGACCGCCACATCGATGATCTGCTTTTGGGGCTCGGGAGCAGCCAGGATTACGGCCGCGGCGGTGTGGATCAGCGCATCGCAACCCTTGAGGGCGGCATCGAGGCTCCCTGGTTCGAGCATGTCAGCCTCGAACAACTCTAGTTTCCCGGGATACCGCTCCTTGAGGGCATCGAGGTGCGAACGCTTTGCCTCTTTAGTAAGGTCGCGAACGGTCGCGTGCACGAAATTGCCGTCATCGAGCAAGTCGACAATGACGTGGCCCGCAATGAACCCTGCTGCTCCCGTTACGCAGACGCGACTCATTTCGGACCCGTGTCGACTATTTGCCGGCAACGGCGATAGTGGTGCTGTTCTGGCTCGTCGTGGAATACAGGCATTGCTGCATTATATAGAAGTGCATTAAATGGGGTCGGAGTACATTTCCCCATGGAAAAGCACTCTGACCCCATTATCCACCTTCAAGACCATCGCGGCCTGACTATTCGGCGTCATCGCCCTGCAGCCTGCAGCCAGTTGCTTTCGCTCGCACCACGTTGGTGTGTTCATACTGAGCAACGTGTAATCTTGCGTTACGACGACGGCTATCCTTTGGTCACCAAAGGGGCTTTTTTCATGGCGAGCGAGGGAGCTTTTAGAGATGACAGGTGATTCGGCAACGGCGATCGTCTTTCGCAACGGCGTCCTCATAGACGGTTCGGGTCCTGAGCCAGCGGGCGAGGTCGACGTGCTCGTGGAAAATGGCACCGTGATGGCGGTGTCCGAGACACGCATCGAGGCAGGCACTGCCACTGAATACAATCTTGCGGGTCGGGCAATCATGCCGGGTTTCATCGACCTGCACATTCACCCGTTTCTAACCGACATGAATTTGATGAGGCTGGAGGACACACCGGTTTCGCTGGTCACGGCGCAGGCGAGCGTTGTGCTCAATCGACTGCTGGATCGCGGCTTCACGACCATACGTGATGCCGCAGGCGGTGACTGGGGCTTGAAACAGGCGGTGGATGACGGGCTGATTGCAGGTCCGCGTCTATTTATTTCCGGCAGGGCACTAAGCCAGACAGGCGGGCACGGTGACTTCCGGCGCCGCACCGACGACTCTGTCAGGTGCAGCTGCAGCAGCGCGCTGCACCTGACCTCACGAATCGCCGATGGGGTTGACCAGGTCAGGCAGGCCGTCAGGGATGAGCTGCGAAAGGGCGCTGACCAGATCAAGATCATGGTGTCCGGTGGTGTCTCTTCACCGTTTGACCCGCTCGAGGGGTGCCAGTTTTCGATAGATGAGATCGAAGCCGCCGTCGATGAAGCGACGCGCGCCGGAACCTACGTGATGGCGCATGCCTATTCAGCGGAAGCGATTGCGCGCGCGGTGAGGGCGGGGGTACGCAGCATTGAGCACGCCAACCTGATCGACGCGCCGACAGCCGAGCTGGCAGCGGAGCGGCAGGCATTCGTCGTGCCGACGCTGGTCGCCTACGAGGCGGGAGCAAAGCATGCCGCAAGCGCCGGTTACTCGACCGCGATGCTCGACAAGCTGAGCAAAGTACGAGAGTACGGTTTGCGCTCCCTGGAAATATGCAGAGCCGCTGGTGTGAAGATGGGCTTCGGCACCGATATCATTGGCGATCAGGAGATGCATACACAGGAGTTCCTGTTGCGCGCTGAAGTATTGCCGATCCATGAGGTGATTGCATCGGCGACGCGTATCGGTGCCGAAGTACTGCGACGTGAAGGCCAGTTGGGCGTAATCGCACCAGGGGCAACTGCCGACATACTGGTTGTTGACGGCAATCCGCTCAAAGACATCTCTCTGCTGGCAGGTCATGGTGAGCATCTGCTCGCAATCATGAAAGACGGCCGGTTTCACAAGAACCTGCTGTAGCAGCATTCGGAGGTAACGTGAAAATATCTGCGATCCGTGTTTACCAGGTCGACCTTCCGCTGATCGAGGGGCGCTATTCATGGTCCGAGGGAAAGTACGTTGAGGTATTCGACAGCACTGTTGTTGAACTTCTAACCGACGACGGAAATTCGGGGTTTGGCGAAGTGTGCCCGCTCGGCCCGTTTTACCTGCCGGCTTTTGGCGCAGGCGCGCGTGCGGGTATCGGCGAGCTTGCAACGACACTGATAGGGCAGGACCCGACCGCGATTGGGCCGATCAATCAGTTGATGGACCGGGCTTTGCTCGGGCACCCCTACGTCAAGTCCGCCATCGATATGGCGTGCTGGGATCTGCTGGGCAACACGACCGGGAAATCGGTGTGCGACCTGATGGGCGGCAAGTTTGGCGCCAGCGTCGCGCTGTATCGGGCGATCAGTCAGCGGCCCGCGGATGAAATGGCTGAAAATGTTGCCGCGCATCGTGCGGATGGCTATACGAAATTCCAGCTCAAGGTCGGTGGTAGACCGAGCGAGGACATCGATCGAATCCATGCCGCCGCGGACATACTGACCGAAGCCGAGGTTCTGGTTGCTGACGCGAATACCGGTTGGCGAGTTGATGACGCGGCGCGCGTCGTAAACGCCGTTCGAGACCGGGACGTGTACATAGAACAGCCATGCCGTTCTTACGAACACTGTTTGACCATCCGCAGGCGGACAGGCTTGCCGTTTATTCTGGATGAAAACATAGACGGCATCGCCGCGCTGCTGCGCGGCCATCAGGATGGTGCGATGGACGTGATCAATCTCAAAATATCGAAGGTCGGCGGACTGACCAGGGCGCGCCAGATTCGCGATCTCTGTGTGTCGCTGAACATCCCGATGACGATTGAAGACAGCTGGGGCGGGGATATCATCACCGCGGCGATAGCCCATCTCGCACATTCGACGCCAGAGGCCATGCGGTTTTCTGCGACGGACTTTAATAGCTACGTCAGCGTGCAAAATGCAACCGGCGCGCCGCAAAGGGTTGCCGGGCACATGGTTGCCTCGGACGAGCCGGGGCTGGGGATCGCACCAAACATGGACGCCCTCGGCTCGGCACGAGCGGAATACAAGCAATGAACCAACGAATAACTAAAGTACTGCACTTTTGTTTTGCGGCAGTTTGCGCTGTGTCGGTTCACGCTGCAGAAGTCGATTCAATTCTGACCATCGACCGAATTTTTCATGACAAGGAATTCGAGCTGGATAAAAAGGTGCCAAGCAAGTGGCTGGAAGGCGGCGCAAGCTACACGACAGTCGATTCTTCGAAATCAGTCGCGGAGGGCTTCGATATCGTGCGCCACGATTCGGCAACCGGCGAAGAGTCAATTCTGGTCGGTGCAAAACAGCTGATACCGAAAGGCGCAGATAAACCACTTGAAATCAAGGACTACAGTTGGTCCGACGACGGCCAGTTCGTACTGATCAGCACGAACACCGTTAAATTTCGGCGACTGGAGTCGTTTGGTGACTATTGGCTGCTGAACCTGGCCAACTCCTCCCTGCGCCAGGTTGGCGTCGACGCAGCGCCTTCATCACTGATGTACGCGAAGTTTTCGCCCGACAGCAAGTTCATTGCCTATATGACTATGAACAATATTTATATCGAGAGCATAGACGGGCGAACGAAAAAGCAACTTACCCATGATGGCTCGGACCTTATCGTCAACGGCACCGGCGACTGGGTGAACGAAGAGGAGTTCGGGCTGCGCGACGGCTTCAAGTGGAGTCCGGACTCGCAGCAGCTGTGTTACTGGCAGTTCGATACCGAAGGTGTTGGCACCTTCTACATGATCAAGAATACTGGCGACGTGTATTCGAAACCGATTCCGCTGCAATACCCGAAGGCGGGTACCACGAATTCGGCAACGCGGGTCGGAGTGGTCAATATTGAATCAGCCAAAACCGTCTGGATCGACCTGCAGGGCGATCCACGGCAAAACTACGTGCCGCAGATGGATTGGGCGGACAGTTCTGAAGAAGTCATCATTCAGTACGTCAACCGACTGCAAAACAGGAATGAGGTGTTACTCGCCAGTGCCGCAGATGGTTCTGTGCAGCCTGTCTTCACGGATACTGACGACGCCTGGGTCGATGCAAACGAGGATTTGAAGTGGCTGGAGGACGGCAAGTATTTCACCTGGCTCAGTGAGCGTGACGGCTGGCGGCACTTGTACAGGATTTCTCGCGACGGCAAAGATGTGCGCTTGGTAACGCCCGGTGAATTCGACATCATCAAGGTCGATCATATCGATACTGCCAACGGCTGGGTGTACTACACGGCATCGCCCGACGACAATACCGCGCGCTATCTGTTCAGGTCACCACTATCGGGTGAGCCCAAAATCGAGCGGCTGACACCAGCCAGTGAGCCCGGATTTCATGAGTACGAAGTCGCCACGAATTCCGAGTGGGCATTCCACACATTTTCTACACTGAGCAAACCGCCAACCACCGATATCGTTTCTCTGCCAGGTCATGCTTCGCAGCGCATTATTGTAGATAACAAAAAAGTTGAGAAACTCTTGTCGGCGACACCGCATGTAGAGACGGAGTTCTTCAAAGTCGACATCGGTGATGGCATAACGATGGATGCCTGGATGATCAAGCCACCCGATTTCGATCCAGGCAAAAAGTACCCGCTGCTGATGTTTGTATACGGTGAGCCTGCCGGCCAGACAGTTATCCAGCATTGGCGCACGGGGCGCGGAGATCGCCATCTCTGGCACACGATGCTGGCGCAACAAGGCTACATTGTTGCGAGCGTCGATAATCGCGGTACGCCAGCACCAAGAGGACGCGCCTGGAGAAAGTCAATTTACGGTCAGATCGGGATTCTGGCATCTGCCGACCAGGCCAAAGCCGTCAGGACGCTGTTAGCCGAGCGGCCCTACCTGGATCCGCAGCGGGTTGGAAGCTGGGGCTGGAGCGGCGGCGGCCAGATGACGCTGAATGCAATGTTTCGCTATCCCGAAATTTATCGCACCGGAATTGCGATCGCATTCGTGAGCGATCAGCGACTGTACGACACGATTTACCAGGAACGTTACATGGGTCTGCCGGACGACAATGCCGAGGGTTTCGAGCAGGGCTCGCCGATTACGCACGCCGCAGGTCTCGAAGGCAACCTGTTGCTGATCCATGGCACCGCTGACGATAATGTTCACTATCAAAGTGCGGAGCAACTTGTCGACAAGCTGATAGCGCTGAACAAAACTTTTACATTCATGATGTATCCCGATCGAAGTCACTCGATTGACGAAAAGACGAACACGAAGCGGCATTTCTATACATTGATGACGAATTTTCTGCACGAGCACCTGCCGCTGCAGGCGTTGCCCGAGTAATAGTCATGCCTGCCGATCAAGCTGTTTTCTGTGGGTGTATCCCGGCACTGATGACGCCCTGCAGTGCGGACGGAACGCCGGACTTCGATGCCCTGGCGGCCAAGGGCAGGGAGCTGATCGACGTGGGCATGCGCGCGGTCGTCTATTGCGGGTCGATGGGTGACTGGCCGTTGCTCAGCGACGCCCAGCGTAAAGAGGGCGTTGCGGCACTGATTTCGGCGGGGGTGCCGGTCATTGTCGGTACGGGGGCGCAAAATACGGCGCGTGCCGTGCAGCTGGTCGAGCATGCGAGAGACTGCGGCGCGGCCGGATTGATGGTGATTCCGCGGGTGCTTTCGCGCGGCACGTCCGCGGCGGCACAGCGAGCGCACTTTCTCGCGATTCTCGAGGCAGCCGGCGAGCTGCCTGCCGTCATCTACAACAGCCCTTATTACGGATTTGAAACCAGGGCCGAGTTGTTTTTCGAGCTGCGTAGCAAGTACGCAAACCTCATCGGGTTCAAGGAGTTTGGCGGTGCGGCGGCTCTCAGTTACGCGGCAGAAAATATTACCGGCAAGAACCCGGAGCTGACCCTCATGGTGGGTGTCGATACACAGGTGGTGCATGGCTTCGTACGCTGCGGGGCAAAAGGTGCTATCACCGGCGTCGGCAATGCATTGCCCAAAGAAGTACTGCGCCTCGTTGAACTATGTCATCTCGCTGCGAGCGGTGATGCAAATGCATTGCGGCTTGCCACTGAACTCGACGAGGCGCTTCTGGAGCTGTCCAGGTTTGACGAGGGTCCGGATCTCGTTCTTTACTACAAGCGGCTGATGGTGCTCGAGGGCAACCCTGAATACGCGCACCATATTAATAACAGTGATGCCCTTAGTTCGTCACAGCAGTCCTTTGTTGATGCTGAGTGGCAGCAGTTTCGCGACTGGTGGAGCGCTTGGGCGGGTTCGGACCAGCAATAACTACGGTGCCGACGAGTCAACCCGCCTTCGAATGAAACTCCTGATCTGTGGTGCGATAACGCAACCCTGCGCTATTCATTTCTTTCCCTGCGTGATCTCGCCACCGCTTGCCTTCCACGCCTTGATGCCGCCATCAATATGACAGGTCTTCAATCCCATCTGCTGGGCAATGTCTGCCGCAAGGGCTGACCGCCAGCCCAGGTTACAAAAGAACACGAACTCCTTCGGTTCTGCGAACACCGCATGGTGGTATGGGCTGTCCGGATCAATCCAGAACTCGAGCAGGCCGCGGGGGCAGTGGAGGGCACCGCGTATACCGCCGTCTCGTTCCAGCTCCCTGACGTCGCGTAAGTCAACGAAGACCACGTCGTCCGAGTCCAGCTTGTCGATTGCTTCGGGAGCCGAAATGGTTCGTATCCGCGCCTCGGCTGCCTCAACCAGCGCTTTGTAGCCGATTTTCTTCATGTCACTCCTCCGGGCCTGATAAGGAGTTTTAACATCAAATATGGGGTCAGAGTAAAAATTGCGAACTTTTTGCTCTGACCCTGCTGCGGGGTAGTTCCGCGGTCTAAACTGTTACAAGTACTTACGACTAAATGCTTGCGCCACTCCAGGCCGATACCCAGACTAATAACCATCTTTTCTCCGGATTCATCATGACTCGCGATGAACTCAACACCTCTGCGCTGGGCAGGTTCGTCAGAATGGGCGGGCTGGTTGGCCGTGTCGGCGTCTCAATGCTCAGCGATCAGGCGGTCAGTCTGCTGCGGGACGGCCCCACCCAGCGACTGAAGAAGGCGGAGAGCATGGCCCGCAACGCGGCCCGCATCGCCCTTACGCTGGGTGAGATGAAGGGCGCCGCAATGAAGGTCGGGCAGATGCTCAGCCTGCATGAAGGCCTGCTGCCGAAGGAGGTCGCGGCTGTACTCAGCGTATTGCAGAACGATGCGCCAAGCGTTTCATTCGAGGTCATGGAAGTTGCGTTACGCCGCGAGCTCGGCAATTTCGATGAGGTATTCGAGTCGATCGAGGCCGAGGCATTTGCTTCAGCATCAATCGGCCAGGTTCATCGCGGTGTGTTGCGGGATGGCCGCAAGGTTGCTGTCAAGATTCAGTACCCGGAGGCAGACCGGATGGTGACGGCCGACCTGACGAATATGAAGGTCTTGCTCGGTAACCTGGTCGGCCTGTTCACGGACATCGACTTCGAGCCGATCTGGGAAGAAGTGAAAGAGCGCCTGGTCGAAGAGCTCGACTACCTGCAGGAAGCCGAGAATATTCGGCGCACGGCGGCGATGCACGCGGACTTTCCAAAAATCATCGTTCCCGAGGTTGTCGCCGAGGCGACCAGCCGACGCGTGCTGACCATGGAATTTGTCGAAGCGATCCCGTCGAGCGAGGCGGCCTCGGATCGCTTCCCCCAGGAGCTGAAGGATCAGTGGGGTGTCACGCTGTTCGAGTTCACTCTGCGAGGCCTCTTCAAGCACCGGTTTATGCACGCGGATCCGAACTTCGCCAACTTCGCTTTTCGCGAGGATGGCACAGTGGTCGTCTACGACTACGGTTGCATGAAGCAGGTACCCGACAACATCGCGACCGGTTACGCCCGGCTGATGGACGCGTTGATGAAACGGAAAAAGACGGCGATGCCGACGCTGCTTTGCGAGATGGGCGTCTACAAAGAGGGCGGCACTCCGCTATCGCGAAGCGCGACGGATCCGTACGTCGACCTGATGCAGGACATTGTGCGGGCGTCACCGCCTTATACGTTCGGTGACGACGACACGATCTACAGAGCGCTGTACGACCTCGGCATGAATAACTGGCAAGAGGCCAGCGATATCCGCTTTCCTCGTGACATGGTATTTATCGACCGGACGCTCGGCGGCCTGTTCGGCAACCTGGGAAAACTCGGCGCAACCGGTCCGTGGAGAAAACTCTTACGCGAGTACACGGCTCCCCTCACCGAAGCGTGAATAAAAAATTGGGGTCGGAGTAAAAATTACGGATTTTTACTCCGACCCCATAGCTTAAGGTGGATCAGCACAAACGATCACATCGGGGCGTGCGGGTACTCCGGCCGCCGGTTCTGAAACGACAGGATGGCGGGTTTCACCACGATGCCGTCGTCGACGTTCACCGCCCTCCTGATGGTCTCGTTCTGTTGCCAGCTTTCCCGGCCTTCCAACACTGACGGGAGATGAACGACCAGGGCGGCGGAGATGGCGCGCGAGGCGCTTTCCCAAAGATACGAGGGCGTGTGATCGACGGCGTAGTAGTCGACCAGTTCCACTTTGAATATCGGTTTCCTGAACGTCGTGGGTTTGGCGAAGTAGAACCCCATGCCTTCATCACAACTCACATCGATGATCAGGCAGCCTGGCCGCAAACAGGTTTTTTCAGCCTCCGTCACGAACATCATGGGATGGTCCGGTTCCTGAAACGTCCCGTTGATGATGATATCGGACTCACCGATAAGATCGGTCAGCGGGCGCGTGCTGCCGTCGTGCTCGACCTCCAGCATGCGTGCCTCTCCCGCCCCGCCGGCGGCGAGTCGGACATAGTGACAATCCAGCACTTCCTCCCGCACCTCGTGGTCAGGACGCTGTATGCAGATCGTGATATCCCGAAAACCATGGGCCTTGAGCGCGTAGATGGCCCCGCGGCTCACCGCACCGAAACTGAATATGATCACTTTGCGCTGGTTGCCGTAATGCCCGTCGATACCCTTGAGTTGCAGCGCATGCAGCACGGCGCAGTAGCCGGCCATTTCGTTGTTCTTGTAAAACGTGTGTCGTCCGATGGCCCCGTCGGGGCTCCAGACGAACATATCCTCGAAGGCAATCAGTGTTTGTCGGCGGTCAATTGCTGCCTGCGTGATCGGTCGCTGTTGCGCGCAGTGCGGATAGCCCCAGAGGATGCCCCCCTCCTTGAGTTCCTCAAGATCCTCAAGCATTGGCTTGTTCAGAATGATCGCGCCCAACTCAGCCAGGAGTTCGTGACGGGAGGCGACGCCCCCCGACCGCTTGGCCATGTCTGCATCGCTGAGCTCAAACCGTTCCCCATAGCCTTCTTCGAAAATCAATCGGCGGCGCACGGTCTCAGGCAGGCGCCGCAAATGATCAGGGTGGATAGGCACACGACGCTCATCGATCTTTTTGGAAGTCCCAATGACTCCCATGTTCAGCTTACTCACAGTAGTTCCTTATCGAGTGAATCAAACAAGCACGGGGAACACACTTGCGGTTATTTTTTCTAGGGCTGGAAGTGCAGCGGATCTCTTAAGTTCTGCAGCGCCCTGTAATAAAAAAGCGGACTCGGTCGTTTTTCCTTGAAGCGCAACTGTTTCAGAAACTCCACTTCTTCGGCGGACACATCGCCGCTGAGCGCAGCGTCATTCAGAAACGCTGTTAATCCCGGCTCGCCCTCGCCGGGAGTGTCGAAGTCTGTTTCGACGAAAGCGAATTTCTTCGTTTTGCCCGGAACGAGTCTTTCGTTCAGAACGATTTCCATATCGAACGTCATCAGATCGATGTCCCAGCCTGCGATTAGCGGATCGAGGAAGGAGATGCAGTCTTCGTTTGAAACGTTGAAGATATCGGTGTCGAGGAACTCCAGTAAGATCACGCGCATCTGGGCATAGCTCTTGTTACTGAGCGCTGCAACCCGGTGGAGCCACTCCTCATTCTCCAGCTCCAATCTTGCGGCCTGCCTGACAACATCGAGGAGCTTCTGTGTTATCAGCTGCTCCAGCTCCCCGAAAGACTGTCTTGCGAATACCGCCTGGATCTGTTGCCGTCGGGCAGGGCTGCACTTTCGCAAAATCAGTTCCCGGGTTTCTTTGAGCAACGCGCCTTGTGGTTCCTCATAGCCGCGCCGCAGTTCGTCCAACCGCTCTGCGCGCGCCAGTGTCGCGAGCTCGCCTTTGGATAGCTGCAGGAACTTGCCCATTTTCTCGTAGATATCGGTTCTGTTCGGGGCCGGCGGCAACTTCTTCCGGTTCAGCAGCTGCGATATGTAGGATTCCGTGACTTCGGCGGCCGCCGCCAGGTCCTTCTGCTCGAGCCCGAGTTCCTTGAGCCGCATCTTTATTACAGAACAAACGTCCACTGCCAGCCTCAGAGAATTTACCAATACGGTTAAGTATAATGATAATTACAGAATAGACTTGACTATTCAAGGTAATTAACGAAATATGGTTAACAGGCTAACCGGCCGCCAAGAAACCGAACCAAATTAGTTATTTATTCCGCAGCAGACCCACGACGAGACAAATTGATGGCATGGAACGACGGTAACAATGGTAGATCGAGTTCGCGAGGCGGCGCTAATCCAGGCTCCGAGCTGCAGCAATTGATTGGTCAGGGCCAGGCTGGACTGAAGCAGATCATGTCCGGCGGTGGCCCCTTCAGCGGCATTGTGATTATCACGGTGGCGTTATTGCTGTTCGGCGCGTGGACCGCGTACTACACGGTGCCAAGTGACTCGGTAGCGGTGGTGCAGCGCTTTGGCAAATACCTGAAAGATGTCGAACCCGGCCTGCATTTCAAGTTTCCACTTGGCATCGATGCCGCAACGATCGTGCCGGTCAAGCGGCAGTTGAAGCAGGAATTCGGATTCACAACGCCGGGTGCAACGGACCACTACCAAAGTCCCGTCGATGGCAAACGCGAAACAGAAATGGTGACGGGCGATCTCAATGCCGCGCTGGTGGAATGGGTCGTTCAATACCGAATTGCAGACCCGACGAAGTACCTGTTTGAAGTTCGGGAGCCGAGAGCAACGCTGCGATACGTCTCCGAGTCCGTCATGCGAGAAGTTGTCGGTGACCGCACAGTGGACGAGGTGATTACCATCGGACGCCAGGAGATCGAATCGGAAGCGCTCGTCAAGATGCAGGCTTTGTCGACGAAATACGCGATGGGCATCAACATCGACCAGGTGCAGCTCAAGAACATTAATCCTCCGCGACCCGTGCAGGAGTCGTTCAACGAGGTCAACCAGGCGCAGCAGGAAAAAGAGAAGCTGATTAACGAAGCCCGGCGCGAATATAACAAGGTGATTCCACTGGCCGAGGGCGAGAAGGACCAGCGGATTCGCGAAGCAGACGGTTACCGCCTGAAGCGCATTAACGAAGCGGAAGGCGACGTCGCCCGGTTCAACTCACTGCTGACAGAATACCTGAAGGCGCCGCAAGTGACCCGGCGCCGCATCTATGTCGAAACAATGCAGGCGGTCTTACCCGATATCCGCTCGAAGATCATCGTCGACGACGACACGCGCAATATCTTGCCATTGCTAAATCTCGATACTCAGAACGGTGCTAAACCATGAACAAACTGACCGCCTTGCTGGCGCTTCTCGGTGTCGCCGTGTTTGTCTTATTCAGTTCGATTTATACGGTTAACGAAGTCGAGCAGATGATCATCACCCAATTCGGGAAACCGGTCGGTAATCCTGTGACCACGGCCGGCCTGAAATTCAAGATCCCCTTCATCCAGCAGGTGAATTCGATCGACCAACGCGTGCTCGAATGGGATGGCAATCCGTCGGACATGCCGACCAAGGACAAGCTCTACATCTCGGTCGATCTGTTCGCCCGGTGGCGGATCACTGATCCGCTGCAGTATTTCTTAAGGCTTCGCGACGAACGCAGCGCCCAGTCACGCCTCGACGACATCCTCGGCAGCGAGACTCGCAATGCGGTGGCCAAGCACGAACTGATCGAGATCATTCGCACTACCAAGGATCGCGTGCCACTGCGCGATGCGCTCCTGACGGACGCGGAGCGCCGCCAGGACATGGGTTCACTGGTGCCTATCCAGAAGGGGCGGAAGCTGGTCGAGCAGGAAATTTTCGCTGCCGCCGCCGAGAAGGTCGAGGTATTCGGTATTGAACTGCTGGACATCCGCTTCAAGCGAATCAATTACAACGAGAGCGTTCGTCCAAAGATCTACGACCGAATGATCAGCGAACGACGTCAGATCGCCGAGCGCTTCCTGTCGGAGGGCAACGGCGAGGCGGCCAGAATTCGTGGCAATCGTATCCGCGACCTGAACAAAATCGAATCCGAGGCGTACCGGCAGGTCGAAGAGATTCGCGGTGTGGCCGACGCGAAAGCAACGGAAATTTATGCCAGCGCCTATAACCAAAGCCCCGAAGCTGTTGCGTTCTATGAATTCACACGGACCATGCAATCTTACAAGTTCATTATCGCCGAAAATACGACTCTCGTATTGTCGACCGACAGCGAGCTATTCAAGTTTCTGAAGGGCATGGACCCTAACACCGGAAAGAAACCATAGCCTTCGGCGTCGTAGTTCGCTCTGCGAACTGCTCCGCCCCTGGTCACCATCCGGAGAAGGTCGATACCGGGCCCACAGTCTGTCGATTTGGACTATGCTTGTACAAGCCGGCCGAAACGCTTACGCGGCCGGCGCCGCCCAGCCGGATTGGCGCGGGAATCGGGTAAACCAGGAGTAAGTGAGCGGCTTGTTTCAGGCTTCGCAATCAGCAGCAAAGGAGAACCAGCATGGCTTATGTCGATGGATTTGTAGTCGCTGTGCCGACGGCCAACAAACAGAAATTTCTGCGGCACGAGAGAAAGATGACGCCCTTGTTCAAGGAATACGGCGCAGAAAGAGTGGTGGAATGCTGGGGCGACGACATACCGCCGGGGAAGCTGACTTCGTTCCCGATAGCAGTCAAGTGCAAGAAAAATGAAACCGTTGTGTTTTCGTGGATCTTCTGGCCGTCACGTGCCGTACGGAACAAGGCATGGAAAAAACTCATGGCTGATCCACGTATGCAGCCCGGCAAAACGCCGGTGCCCTTCGACGGCAAACGCATGATCTACGGCGGCTTCAACGTGATGCTCGATATGTGAACGAAAATGCTCCGCCGCAATATGACCTTGTGGCCTATTTTGGGTTACGCAAGAACGTGTTGGACGCACACGCAACAATATTCTTGACAGCCAATTCATTTGGGCGCCCAATCCGCGAAATATGGCTCCAGAACAGCTCCGAGGAAGACTTGTAGGATGGCCGGAAAAACAATTCAGGTGAAAGCACCGCGAAAGAAACGCCGAACGAAAGCTGTGTTGAGAACCTCGATCGGCCCTGTCGAGGACCTCCCCGTGCCAAAGGCGTTTTCAGTGGCGCCGGAGGCGGTTACGTTTATTTCCCTGCCACTCGAATTCCCGGTCATCGCAAAACCCAATGATGGTGATTCGAGTGTGGGCATCCTCGACGCGAACAACACGCCGCGACCACTGGAGGTCAACCCGAATCCCGGTTGGTGCTGGGA
>JBATID010000041.1:0-1956 GCA_049667545.1 Woeseiaceae bacterium | reverse complement strand
ACGAGCGAACCACGCATGAGTTCCGCGTGTCCTACTCGGAAAACGAGAAGGTCGACTTCGTTGCCGGTATCTTCCTGGATGATATCCAGACCAAGGTCGATACCAATTTCTACGTGGCGGGCTCGATTGGTTATTTCGCGCCCAACAGCCCGCATTCACAGTCGACTACCTTTAATCCCAATCCGCGTGCGCAGGGCATCACGTTCATGAACGATGCAATCCGCGACGAAGAGCAGTTCGCCGCCTTCGGCGAGGTTACCTTTCATGCAACCGAGCAACTGGCTGTCACTCTCGGCGCGCGTTACTACGATATCGAGACCAGCCTCGTTGGCTCGTCGAACTTCGCGACGCTGTGCGGAGATTTCAACTGTGGCCCCGAGGATGACGGTGACGGCGGGCGTAGCTATGACGTGATCTTTGCGGGCAACCTGCCGCTCAAGGAAGACGACACCATCCTGAAAGCCAGCGTTGCGTGGACGCCCGGCGACGATCTGCTGTTTTATGGCACCTGGTCGGAGGGTTTCCGCCCCGGCGGGTTCAATCGCAATGAAGGCGTGCCAACAACGTATGTCAGTGACGAAGTGACCAACATGGAGTTTGGCTGGAAGACCACGCTGGCGGACGGCAGGGTGCGATTCAACGGCTCCATCTACCAGATCGATTGGGACAATATGCAAGTCGGCGTTACGGACTTTGAGAACTTTGGTGTTCTGACTTTCGTTCTGAATGCCGCGAATGCGGAAATCAAGGGCTTCGAAAGCGATGTTACCTGGCTGCCGACCGAGAATCTGACGATCGCCAGTTCGTGGTCATACAATTCGACTGAAATGGTGAAGGTTCCTCCTTTTGCATCCAACATAGCGCCTCCGGGATCGGATCTCGCACTGGCTCCTGAGCTGCAGTACAACATCAGCGGCCGCTATGAGTGGGAAGTGGATGGCAAGAGCGCGCATGCGCAGCTGGTCTACGCGCATACTGATGACCAGTTCAGTTCGATCGTCGTTGCCAACCGCTACAAGCAGGCGTCGTACGACACGATTGACGGTGCGATCGGCATCAAAACAGATAACTGGGGTGTCGAGCTGTTTGGCGAGAACCTGACCGACGAACGCGCCCAGCTGTTCATCAACTCGCTGGACACTGATCTCAGGGTTACGACGAACCGTCCACGCACGTTCGGGGTCCGTTTTTCCTACGATTTCTAGTGCCTGATGGTGCGACAGGCTCGCAGCAACTGCTGCGAGCCGGAAATCCGGAAGGGGCACTAGAGGCGGCGCAAGCCGAGCTCAGGGAAGATGCGCAGAACACGGAGTCGCTGTACTGCAAGGCCGTGGCGGAGCGCTATCTTGGCCGCCAGAGCGACGCGCTAAAGACGCTCAATACCTTGCAGACTGTCAGCCCGGGCTATGCCCGGGCGTGGCAGGAGGCCGGGCACAATCACCGTGATCTTGGCGATCTCGACGCCGCGCGCAACGCTTATCAACGCGCCGTCGAACTCAACCGGGCACTGACCGCCTCGTGGCGGGAACTGGCAAAAGTCCATCAAAAAAACGGCAATGACAAGCTATTCGGCATAGCCAATGCCGAGTTCGAGCGCTTGTCTGCGTTGCCAACCGAGCTGGTCACTGTTACGAGCCTGATCCAGGAAAACAAGCTGTATCACGCCGAGCAGCTGTGTCGCGAATACTTGAAAAAGACGCCACACCAGGTCGAGGCGATGCGGCTGCTGGCTATGATCGGCATGCAGCTGTTTGTCTATGACGATGCCGAGTTCCTGCTTGAGAGCTGCGTCGAGCTGCAGCCCGATTACTGGCTGGCACGCCTCGACTATGTCAACGTGCTGCACAAGCGCCAGAAATACGAAAAGGCGCTCGAACAGGCGGTTATTCTTAAGACTTCCTACCCCGATAACTACGTGTTCGACCTGACGTATGCCAACCAGAGCGTGGCCGTCGG
>JBATID010000040.1:0-21505 GCA_049667545.1 Woeseiaceae bacterium | reverse complement strand
GCCGACCAGGGTCAGCGGCGTTATCGTCACCATTGACACCTTCGGGAACCTGATCAGCAACATCGACGGCGACCTTATCAAGGCCTTTCGCGAACCGGTCGCAAACATTGCCGGGCACCAGATCCCGATGCTGCAGACTTACGGCCGCGCCAGCCCCGGCGATTTTCTCGCGTTAGTCAATTCCTTTGGCGTCATCGAGATAGCTAAAGCCGAGGGCAGCGCGGCAGAGGGCCTCGGCTCCGCTCGCGGTGCGCCACTAAGCATCATCGACGGGTACAGCACCTGAGCGACGCTGGCCTCAGGCGCTTTGCTGCAACGCCTGCTTTTCGAGTTTGGCCCACGAGTCGCGCAGCGTCACAATTCGATTGAATACGCGGGCCGTCGCGGAGTCCTCTTTCTCATCCGCGCAGAAATAGCCAAGACGCTCGAACTGTACAGCCTCCCCTGCCGCAAGATCGGCGAGTGCCGGTTCCAGCCTGGCCTCGACCGTCACCACCGAGTCCGGGTTGAGCGCGTCGTGAAAGTCACTGACGGCATTGGGATTCGCCTCGTTGAACAGCCTATCGTACAGCCGCACGGCCGCGTCCACCGCATGCTGACACGAAACCCAGTGAATCGTCCCCTTGACCTTGCGATCGCTGCTGCTGCCGGTGCCGCTTCGTGTATCAGCGTCGTACGTGCAGTGCAGTTCAACGACCTCGCCACTCTCGTTCTTGATGACCTCGTCACAACGAATAATGTAGCCGAAGCGCAAGCGCACCTCGCCACCCGGCTTCAGGCGGAAAAACTTGCGCGGCGCGTCTTCCATGAAGTCGTCCTGCTCGATCCAGAGCTCTCTTGAGAACGGCATCTGCCGCGTGCCCATCTCCGGTTTGGCGGGGTGATTCAGGGCCTCCATCATCTCGACCTGGTCCGCCGGATAATTGGTCAGCACCACTTTCAGCGGCCGCAGCACTCCCATGCGGCGCATTGCGGTATCGCCGAGCATTTCTCGCACACTGTTCTCCAGCGCGCCCATTTCGATCAGCTTGTCTTTCTTGGTCACGCCGGCCCGCGTCACAAAATTGCGCAGGGACATCGCCGGATAACCACGGCGGCGCATGCCGGCAATCGTTGGCATCCGCGGATCGTCCCACCCGGTCACTATCCCTTCGTCGATGAGTGCGCTGAGCTTGCGCTTGCTGGTCATCGTGTAGGCGAGGTTGAGACGCGAGAACTCGATCTGCCGCGGTCGATGCGGCGGCTCGAGCTGGTCGAGAAACCAGTCGTATAGCGGCCGATGATCTTCAAACTCGAGAGAACAGAGCGAGTGCGTGATGTGTTCGTACGCATCGGAGAGCCCGTGCGCAAAATCGTACATCGGGTAGATACACCACTCATCGCCGGCGTTCTGGTGCGGAATATGCCGAATACGATAGAGCGCCGGGTCACGCATGTTCATATTCGGCGAACTCATATCGATCCTGGCCCGCAGCACCATCTCACCATCGGCAAATTCACCGGCACGCATGCGCCTGAACAGGTCCATGTTCTCCTCGATGCTGCGATCCCGATACGGGCTGTTCGTGCCAGGTTCCGTCAACGTGCCGCGGTACTCACGAATTTCGTCGGCCGTCAGGCTGTCAACGTAGGCAACCCCCATCTCGATGAGGCGGACGGCCGATTCATAAAGCTGTTCGAAATAGTCTGACGCGTGGGTCAGGCGGTCGCCCCAGTCGAACCCAAGCCAGCGCACGTCGCGCTTGATCGCATCAACGTACTCTTTGTCTTCCTTGCCGGGATTGGTGTCATCGAGCCTCAGGAATGTACGTCCGCCCGTCTCGGCAGCGACACCGAAATTGAGGCAGATTGCCATGGCATGACCAATATGCAGGTAGCCGTTGGGCTCCGGCGGAAACCGCGTAACGATTTCGCGGTGTTTGCCCGTCTCCAGGTCGTCATGAATAATCTGGCGGATAAAGTCCCGCGGCTGAGTTTCGTTCATGGGCCGGGATTGTACGCGAACTTCTTTAAACGCGGGGCAATTCGCGTACAATTGCGCGCTGTCTTGTCCGTGCACCCAATGATCTGAATCATGCTGAAAATAACCTTACCTGACGGCTCTGAGCGGCAGTTTGCTGCTGCGACGAGTGGCGCCGAAATTGCGGCGGGCATTGGCCAGGGCCTCGCGAAGAGCGCCGTGGCAGTCCGCGTCGACGGCGTCCTCTGGGACCTCGCGCGCGAAATCGACGCTGACGCCAGCATCGAAATCCTGACCCGTGATTCGGAGGACGGACTCGAACTGCTGCGTCATGACGCCGCCCATGTGCTGGCCGAGGCGGTCAAGGAGCTTTGGCCAGAGACGCAGGTGACGATTGGCCCGGCCATCGAAAATGGCTTTTACTACGATTTCGCGCGCGCAGCGCCGTTCACCGAAGCCGATCTCGAAAAAATCGAAGCGCGCATGAAAGACATCGTCGATCGCGACGAGGTCATAGAGCGTGAGATCTGGGAGCGCGATAAAGCCGCCGCTTTCTTTCGTGACATGGGTGAGGAATACAAGGCCGAAATTATCGAGAGTATTCCGTCGGATGAAGACCTTACCCTGTATCGCCAGGGCGAATTCATCGACCTGTGTCGCGGCCCGCACTTGCCGTCGACCGGCAAGCTCGGCAAGGCATTCAAACTCACGCACGTGTCGGGGGCGTACTGGCGCGGCGACTCCAACAACGAAATGCTGCAACGCATCTACGGCACCGCCTGGTCCAACGACAAGGCGCTGCGCAAATACCTGCACATGCTCGAGGAAGCCGAGAAGCGCGACCACCGCCGCCTCGGACGTGTCATGGATCTTTTCCACTTCCAGGAAGAGGCGCCCGGCGCTGTTTTCTGGCACCCGAACGGCTGGGCCGTGTTCCAGTTGCTCATCGGGTATATGCGACAAAAGCAGAACGACGCCGGTTACCAGGAGATCAATACCCCTGAAATCATGGCGAAAGCGTTGTGGGAGAAATCCGGCCATAACGCGGCCTTTGGCGACAATATGTTTACGTCAGAGACTGTCGACGGTCGCGTTTACGCCATTAAGCCGATGAACTGTCCGGGTCACGTGCAGGTCTTCAAGCAGGGCATCACGAGTTACCGCGACCTGCCCGTGCGGCTTGCCGAGTTCGGGAAATGCCATCGCTATGAACCGTCGGGTGCCCTGCACGGCATGATGCGCGTACGTGCGTTCACCCAGGACGATGCACACATATTCTGTGCGCCGGAGCAGATCACTGCCGAGTCGATCGCGGTCTGCAAACTCATTCTTGAGATCTACCAAGGTTTTGGATTCGACGACGTGCGCATCAAGTTCGCCGACCGACCGGAAGTCAGGGTCGGCGAGGATGCCGTCTGGGACCAGGCCGAGCAGGCGCTGCTCAAGGCACTCGAAGTTGGCGGCCTCGACTACACGCACAACCCGGGCGAAGGTGCCTTCTACGGTCCCAAACTCGAGTTCGTCCTGCGGGACGCCATCGGCCGCGACTGGCAGTGCGGGACGTTACAGGTGGATCTCAACATGCCGGGCCGCCTCGGGGCGACCTATATCGGCGAGGACGGCAACAAGCACGTACCGGTCATGTTGCACCGCGCGATATTCGGCTCCCTCGAACGCTTCATGGGCATCCTGATCGAACACCACGCCGGCAACCTGCCGCTGTGGCTCGCACCGGTGCAGGTCAAGGTACTTACCATCACGTCAGACGCCGACGACTATGCTGCAGATGTGCTGGCCGCGTTACGGGCCAGGGGCATTCGCGCCGACGCCGATCTACGCAATGAAAAAATCGCTTATAAAGTGCGCGAGCATAGCGTTGCTAAAGTGCCGGTGCAGTTTGCCATCGGGCAACGCGAATTCGACAAGCGCACGGTTGCCGTGCGCCGCCTGGGCTCCAAGAAGCAGGAAACGGTGGCGCTTGAGGAAGCCATTGATTCACTGCTTGCCGAGATCGAAAAACGCGCTTGATGGGCAGGGTGTGAAGTAGCCTGCACGTTGATTGTGCGACACGTCACAGATTCGACACTCAGCAGCCCGCTGCCGACTGATTAACTTCCCCACGCGGATATACTCCGACGAGTGAGGGATTTCCCTCGCCATTAGACATAATCTTAACGAGGGAACGACGTGCCGCCGGACGGATTCAAAACACAAATATTATTACTGCACAGCGATCAAGGCACCCTCGACAGGCTTGGATCCGAGTTTGATAATCGATATACGGTGCATTTCGCAACGAGCGGCAGCCAGGCGCTACACGCGCTGGCCGAAGTCCCGATCGACGTTTTTGTTTCCGCACATAATCTGCCCGGTATGAGCGGCCTCGAGGCATTGCGCGAAGCAAAAACGCGCTCGCCCCGGACTCTTGGCATTCTGCTTACCGACGCCGATTCTGATGAAGGCGCCGCCCTGGTAGGCGACGAGGAATTTATCCAGGTCGTCCGCGGTCAGGTCACTGCAGCGGCGCTTCTCGAGTTGGTGGAAAACGCATCGCAGCAAATACAACTGCCATTGCTTTCAAAATCGGCAAACGATACGACCGCGCATGCCGACAGCGAGCCGGAACATATCGTCATGGAAACGGCCGACGATGGCTCGTCAATCATCAGCCAAAGCAGCGTCCGCTTGCGTGCGCTCAACCCAAATTCACATGTAGCAGCCGCATCGGTCGAAGTGCTGGTCTTGACGACAGACGCCGAATTTCTCGAGACGATTCGATCGTCAACTAACAACATGCACAAGGTGTTTAGCGCGGCAACGCTGCAGGAAGCCAATGACGTTATTCGCAAGCACAAAATCGGTATCGCCGTTGTCGATGCCGCAATCGTGCGCGACAAGATCGAGCAGCTGACAGAGTACCTGCGCCGGGAAGCGCCGCGACTGGTATCCATCGTTGCCGGGCGCCGTGACGACGGTGAGATGCTGATGGGTCTCGTCAATCGCGGCAAGGTCTATCGTTTCCTGCTGAAGCCTGTTTCAACCGGACGCGCACGACTTGCCGTTGCAGCGTCGGTCAAGCACCATCTCGAGGCGCCAGACGCTGCCTTCATCAGCGACAATGACGCGACAGAGCCGCCCCCCGCCACCACGGAATCAACCAGTCCGGTTGCCGACGTGCCGAAGGACGCAGAGAGTGACCCCGTAATTCCAGCCCCGGCGCACACGGAGGTAATCGGCGAGCCCGGCGACGATAGACACAAGTCAGAAGCACCAGAAAATTCAACGCCAACAGATTCGCTGTCGAAAACCGGTGCCTATAACATGGCCAAGCTGGCGGCCGCGGAGACGAGGTTGGCGGGGTCGACTTACCGGTTCGGAAAAATGGGGGTTTTAGGCGCCGCGGCGGCGGTCCTTGCGGCAGTTTCCATCGGAATTTTTTTCCTGTCCGGCCAACCGGATGAAATTGCGGCGCCGCAAACGGTAGCGGAACCTGTTGCGACCGCGTCTGCGATCACCTAGGTCGACGTCGACTTCATACCACCAGCTGTAGAACCGCTACTCAATATCGCGGAGAAGGCACTGCTGGACGCACGCCTGCAGGATGCGGAGGATGCCTTGCAGCGCGTCACCGCGCTGGAACCTGACAATGCACGCCTGCCATTCCTGACCGCGCAGCTCGCACAGGCGCAGTTGCGTCTAAGCCTGAATGAAGCCCGTGCAGCAATTCGCGAGGGCCGATTCGAAGATGCATCCGACGCTTTGTCGGCAGCACAGCCTCTGGCGGTCGTGTCGGGCGGCACTGAATTCGAGACGCTGACAGCCGAGCTAAGACGTTCGCGCAGCGAACAGCAGACCGATGAGGTGCTGGCACTCGCGCAGGCCAGCCTGGAGTCGGGGGCCTTGCTGTCTCCGCCAAACGGCAACGCGCGCTATTACTACGAACTGGTGCTCTCCAACGATCCGGCGAATGCAGCGGCGCAGCAAGGACTCAATATTGTTGCAAACCGTATCGTGTTGCAGGCACGCGCTGAGATCGACAATGGCAATTTCGACGGCGCTCAGACGTTGCTTTATGAGGCTCGCGCCCTCGATTCGAAAAATGGCGAACTGATCTCGGCGGCCAACGCATTACGGGCAGCCCGCGACGCAGCAGCAGCCGAAAGTGCCGCGGCTGAACGTGTAGCTGCGGAAGGTGCCGCGGCCGAACGCGCAGCGGCTGAGCGTGCAGCTGCCGCAAGTGCCGCGGCCGAACGAGCAGCGGCCGAACTTCTAACGGAAAAAGGTGCAGCGGCCGAGCTTCTAACGGAAAAAGGTGCAGCGGCCGAACGTGCAGCGGCCGAACGTTTAGCGGCCAACGTCACAGGGCCGAGCGAGGACAACGACATCCCGCCGGCAGCAGAGAAAACACCGCTGCTCGATGTCGTTCCAGCCGCTATTACTTCACTGGTGCGCACGAAATATGTGGCGCCGAAGTATCCACGTAATGCTCTGCGTCGAAACCTGTCCGGTTGGGTAGATGTCGAGTTCACGGTATCGACCGACGGTACCGTCAAGGACGTCGGAGCACGCGCTTCGGAACCCGGTGACGTATTCGTGGACTCGGCAACCCGTGCCGTCGAACAATGGGAGTTCGAGCCGGTTTCGAGTGACGGTGCGGTAATCGAAAAACGCGCTGCCGTCCGTATGGCGTTCTCTCTCGACTGAGGCATCTACAGCCCGGCATCGCCGTTTTTGAGCGATTACAGTTAGCAACTGGATCGACCTCGCGAATCCCGCTAGTCTTTGGCTTCAGTCAATTGTCAGGCCTTGAATGTGACTCAGGTAATCGTCCCGCACTGCGGTCAACGGACGCGCAAGCTGCAGCAGCGCAGCATCGTTACACAGAACAAGTTGCTCGATGCGGCCATTGCGGCATTTTCCGAGAACGGCTTCAAAGGCACCTCAACTCGTGATATTGCGGACCGGGCTGGTGTCCACCATCCGCTGATTTCCTATCACTTCAGTAACAAGGATCGGCTATGGCGCGCCGCCGCCGACAAGGTCTTCGGCGATTTCAAAGAATCGCTGACGGCAACGTTTGACAAAGCTGCGGAGCACGAGCCCAAAGTCCGCATGGCCACGATGATCCGCGCTTACCTGCACTATGCCCGGCGTCGGCCCGCACTTTACAAAGTGATGGTGCTGGAAGCAGCTTACCCGAGCCCGCGGCTCAACTGGCTCATCGAGAATCATCTGCAACCCCTGTTCGACAGGGCGTTCGAGCTGATAGAGGAATTGCAGCAAACCGGTATGGCGCCAAACGGCAATCCGAAGCTGTTATTCAACATGATCCGCGTCTGCTCCGGCGGACTGCTGGCGCTGGGTAACGAGCTCAGGCTTTCCAGCAGCATCGACATCGATGACGACGAAACGCTTGACGAGATCGTCGACATGATTGTGCAGCTGTTCTTGCCAGGCGACAGTCCACATGCGGACGCGACCCGCTAGCGCAAATCCTTCAGGTTCGAACAGAGCAAACCGATGAAACCTGCCTATTGGCCTGGTCGGCTGGCGTACAGGTACAACATCTCCATCGCGAGGTGCGTTGCGGCGAGTGCCGTAATCTCGCCGACATCATAGGCCGGCGCTACCTCGACAATATCCATGCCGATCACATTGATCCCCGCCAGCCCGCGCAGGATGGCCATCGCCTGGTGACTGCTCAGGCCGCCGCAGACCGGCGTACCGGTGCCGGGCGCGTAACTGGGGTCCAGGCAATCGATATCGAATGTCAGGTAAACCGGGCGGTCACCCAGGTGAGTTCGAATCCGTTGGATGACAGTGTCCAGGCCGGATGCGTGCACCTGCGGTGCATCAATAATGTTGAACCCAAGCGTATCCGGATTGCTCGTGCGCAGTCCGACTTGCACGGATGTCGCTGGATCAACGAGACCGTTCTTGACGGCCCAATAGAACATTGTGCCGTGATCGATGCGCTCCTGCGGATCCGCCCAGGTGTCGCTGTGCGCATCAAAATGCAACAACGAAAGCGGTGACCCGTGCTTTTTCGCATGTGCTTTGAGCAGTGGATAAGCAATGAAATGATCACCGCCCAGGCTCAGGAGACCGGGGCCCTCCTTGATAATATTCCAGGCGTGAGCCTCGATCTGATCGGGCACTTTCTCCGGCCGTCCAAAGTCGAAAAAACAGTCGCCAACGTCAGCAACCGCCAGTTTGTCGAACGGATCGAACGTCATGCCATAGGGTCGCTCCCACGCCATGATGGTCGACGCGTTTCTTATTGCCCGCGGACCAAAACGCGCGCCCGGGCGATTCGTCGTGGCCGTATCAAGCGGCACACCGGTGACGGCGACGTCCACGCCGGCCAGGTCCTTGGTGTACTTGCGGCGCATGAACGAAGTAATACCGGCATACGTCGGTTCCGGCGTCGTGCCATACAGGCTCTCACGCGTAATCGCATAATCGAGGTCATGCTTGTTCAAAACCTGTCTCCTTGGTCTTTTGTCTTAGGTCGACAGCACTTGTCTTGTTTGATCCAGCGCCTGCCAGGCTTTTTCGATCAGCTCGTCAGCTTCGGCATGCGACAGAATGAATGGCGGCGCACAAATAATCGTGTCGCCGACGGCGCGCATGCAAGCGCCGAGGTCCATCAAGGCATCGCGAAAGACGGCACCAGCCCCGCGCTTGTCGTCGAACCGTTGCAGCGGCTCCTTGCTTTGCACAATTTCAAACGCCCCCATCAGGCCCACCATTCGCGTGTCGCCGACCAGCTCGTGCTCGCCCAACGCCTGCCATTTCTGCTGAAGGTAGGGGCCAATGTCATTGCGAATACGCCCAACGAGGTTTTCTCTCTGAATCAACCTGACGTTGGCAATAGCGACGGCGCAGGCGACCGGGTGACCTGAATACGTATAGCCGTGGAAGAACTCGCCGCCCTTCTCGATCAGTACGTCGGCAACACGATCGCTGACAAATACGCCGCCGAGTGGCAGGTAACCGGAGGTCACGCCTTTGGCAAACGTCATGAAATCCGGGCGCGTGTCGAAATGATCGGCGCCGAACCACTGCCCGAGCCGTCCGAAACCAGTAATTACCTCGTCGGAAATCAGCAGGATGCCGTATTCGTCACAGATTCGCTGCACTTCCGGCCAGTAGCTGTCGGGCGGCACGATGACGCCGCCGGCACCCTGAATCGGCTCGGCGATGAACGCCGCGACCTTGTCCGCGCCAAGCTCCTTGATTTTTGTTTCGATCGCGCGGGCGGCGGCCAGGCCAAACTCGTGCGGCGACAGGCTATGGTCGCTGCCAAACCAGTACGGTTGATCGACATGCACGATACCGGGAATCGGCAAACCGCTTTGCTTGTGCATCGGCTTCATACCGCCGAGGCTCGCTGCCGCCACGGTTGAGCCGTGATACGCATTGTGACGGCTGATTATCGTGTGGCGCTCCGGCTGCCCCATCAGGTCCCAGTAGGTTCGCACCATGCGCACGATCGTATCGTTCGACTCCGAACCGGAGCCCGCAAAAAACACCCGATTGAATTGCGGTGGACTGACTTCCTGCAACAGGGCCGCAAGCTCAATCGACGGCGGGTGCGCACATTGAAAGAAGTTGTTGTAGTACGGTAATTCCTTGAGTTGTTCCGTTGCGGCGTCGACCAGCTCTTGCCGGCCGTAACCGGCATTCACGCACCATAGACCGGACATGCCGTCGAGGATCTTGTTGCCGTCAGCATCATAGATGTACACACCCTGTGCGCGCGTGATGATTCGCGAACGCTTCTTATGCAGGCTCTTGTGGTCTGTAAACGGATGCAGGTGGTGATCTTTGTCGAGCTCCTGCCAGTCCTCGCGGGACCTCTTTTCAATTGCTGCCATGGTAAATCCTCGCGTCGATCCCGGACGGATCAGACATTGAACATCAGTATCTCGCGCTCGTAGGGTGTGATGATCTCCTGGAACTCTCTGTTCTCATCATCTTTAACCGCCGTATACGTTGTTACGAATTCATCACCCAGCATGCGGCGCATCGCATTGCTGGTTTTGAACGCATCAATTGACGAATAGATATGTCGGTGCAGCTCGAAGTCACCACCGTAGGCACTGCCTTCGGTCGCAGCCGTTGGCTTGATACCCTCGACCATCCCGAGGTAACCGCACGCCAGCGTTGCGGCGATAACGAGATAGGGATTGACGTCAGAACCGGCCAGCCGGTTTTCGATACGACGCCCGTCAGGGCCCGAATCCGGTACTCGCAGCCCGACCGTACGGTTGTCGACGGCCCATGCGAGGTTGACCGGCGATGAGTCCGGGTTCAGGAAGCGGCGGTAGGAATTCACGTACGGCGCAAACAACAGCATCGCCTCGGGCATATATCGCTGCAGCCCGCCGAGATATCCATAAAACAGGTCGCTAGGCGAGCCGTCCGCGTTCGAAAAAATATTGTGCCCTTTCTTGTCGACAACGCTCTGGTGCACGTGCAGCGCGCTGCCGGCTTCTTCCGACATCGGCTTGGCGAGAAACGTTGCATGCATTTTGTGCTCGATGGCCGCCTCTCGAACCGTGCGTTTGAACAGGAACACCTGGTCGGCTTTGTTGATCGCATTGCCGTGGAGGAAATTGATCTCGAACTGCGCCGGCCCCATTTCCTGGGACAGCGTATCGATACGAATGTCCTGCTCCTCACAGTAGGCGTACACGAGGTTAATGAATGGATCGAAATCGTTCATCATGTCGATGCTGTAGGGCTGGCGGGCGCCGTCGGTCCAGCCCAGGCGACCCTCGGGCGGCTCCGCCTCTTCGTTGGGATCGGAATGCGGACTTAAGAGATAAAACTCGACTTCCGGGGCAACCACCGGTAGCCAGCCGCGCGCCTCAAATTTCGCCAGCACACTACGCAGTACGCTGCGTGGCGATTTCGCGACCTGCGAGCCGTCGCGGCGATAACAATCCAGAAAAACGGAGGCCGCCGGGTCCGTCGCCCAGGGCACCGGCCGCAATGTCGTCGGATCCGGCACCAGTAACATGTCGCGATCTTCGATATTCGTCGAATCGACGATATAGTCCCCGGAAATTGTCTGCGAAAATATGGCCTCCGGCATCTTCATCTCACCGGCGCCGAACTTGTCTGCCGGCATCACCTTGCCACGGGCTGAACCCGCCAGGTCGGGCACAAACGCCTCAACATCTTCAATGCCGCGTTCCTTGAACCAATTTTGAAAAACCTCGTTGTTGTTACTCACGCTACACCTGTCGCTGCTGCGCATGCAGTCTGCATGCGTCGCCAAACGCCTTGAAAATTGCTATTGAGAATTTGTTGTTCATTACCTGCCATTCCGGGTGCCACTGCACTGCCAGCGCGAACCCTGGACCGTCGTCGACCCGGAACGCTTCTATCAGGCCGTCATCTGCGATTGCCTCGACGGTGACACCGTTGCCAAGTTTTGCCACGCCCTGAGCATGCAGCGAGTTGACCATGACCGTATCAGTCCTCGCGAGCTCTCGCAGTACACCGCCGTCAGTGAGGTGCACGGGATGTGCCGGCCCGTACTGCACATCCAGTGGGTCATCCTTGTTCTCGAGATGATTATGATAACCGCTTACCTCGTGAACTTTCTGATGCAGCGTCCCACCAAGAGCAACGTTCAACTCCTGGAATCCTCGGCACACTGCCAGCAGCGGCACACCGGTTTCGAGCGCTCGTTTCGCCAGCGGCAACGTAACCGCATCCCGGTGGGGGTCGTGCAGCGTACCAGCCGCACTGGGCTCACCAGCATAATGATGCGGTTCGACATTGGAGTAACTGCCGGTCAGGAAAACGCCATCGAGACGCGCCAGCAGCTCGTCAATATTGATCGCGTCAGGCATTACCGGCGTCATTAATGGCAACCCGTCCGCCGCGTCGGTAATTGCCACCAGGTATTTCTCGCCAACCATCTGGAACGGATGCGGCTCGAGGACGCGACGATCGGCAGGCACGCCAATGATGGGTTTTGCTGACATAAACAATAATTACCGGTTATCGGCAGGTTGCGCGAAATTCTAACACGCGCTCCCGACTCAAAAATTCGGCTGCAGTCGCGCTGCAGCCGTGCATAAAGACGCGCCGAGACTCGCACGTCGTGTATCCGAAAGACGCTGCGTCGGCCCACAGATGGATAAGGCGCCGAGCACCTGACCCATGCCACCGCGTATGACAGTGGCAACGCCGGAAAAACCGTCTTCCAGCTCATCCACGGTTTCGGCGAAACCGCGCTTGCGTATCCCGGGTAGCTGCGCCTCGAGCTGACCCCGCTCGGTGATTGTTTTTGACGTCAGGGACGCAAGGTCATGTGCCAGCCTTTCCAGCCCCTGGTCTTCAAAAGC
The DNA here is from genome assembly GCA_049667545.1 of Woeseiaceae bacterium. Taxonomy (GTDB): domain Bacteria; phylum Pseudomonadota; class Gammaproteobacteria; order Steroidobacterales; family Woeseiaceae; genus UBA1847. Next base: position 9,178 of record JBATID010000040.1, on the reverse strand, counting down.
GATCAATACCTTGCCCGTCGAAGTCGCATGCATCGGCCAGCGCGTACCAATATTACCCCCGGCATCGACAAAGTGACTGCTCGTGACTTCGTCGAGAATCAGCATGGTGTCGTCGATGGGTACCTCAAGCGTCGCGGTCTCACCGCTCTCCGCCGCCAGGTGCTCAAGTATCGGCCTCGCCCGCAAACGCAGATCGTTACTCGACAGTGCCTGGATACCAAGCGCCATCAGCGCAGGTCCGAGACGATAACAGCCATTCGCCGCACTCTTCTCGAGCATCGATTCGCTACACAACGCCTGCAGCAAGCGATGCGTCGTCGTCTTGTTGAGGCCTGCCCGGACGCAGATTTCACCCAGCCGCAGTTCCGGCTGTGCGGCCGTGAAGAGCTTGAGCAGCCGGATCGCACGCAGCGCCGCCTGGGCGCCCTTTGGGCTTGTCTTATCTGGCATCTGTTGTTCCATATTGTGTCTTCTTATTTCATATTATGGTAGCAGACCCAATGTTGCGGCGCTCGGGAAAATCGCCGATGCTCGTGGTCTGCCGAACCACCAGGTGCACCGATGAACCGATCGACCGTCAATCAACTCAATGCAGAGCTGCGTGCTGTCCAGAAAAAACACGGCGATTTCGAGGCGGTGGAGCTGCTGCTGCCGGACCTCAATGGCGTGCTCAAGGGCAAGCGCGTGCGCATGGACGATGTTGCCGTCGCCTGCAGGAATGGCTTCTGGTTTTGTGGCGGGGCGCCGTTACTGACGATACTGGGCGAGACTGTTGCCGGCATCCCATTTGGGCAGGACGACGGTGATCCTGACGTATTGGCAGCCCTTGTGCCTGGCAGCTTTGCCCCGGTCCCCTGGTCAGAGCGCCCCATGGGCCAGGCGCTGTTTCGACTTTACGGCGATGACGGTGAACCGATGTTTGCCGACCCGCGCAGCGTGCTTGAACGCGCGCTGGCACCGCTTAAGAAAATGGGGCTAACCGCAGTAATGGCGACCGAGCTGGAGTTTTACCTGCTGGACGCCAGTGCCGAGGTTCCCACCGTCGCCGGACCGCACGTGCCCGGCAGCCCCCGTCTGCAACCGGGGGCGCAGGTCTATCACCCTGACGACCTGTGGGAGATCGAGCCGTTCCTGAACGACGTTTATGATTTCTGCGCGGCGCAGAACATTCCGGCTGACACGGTGATCGCCGAATACTCGCAGGGCCAGTTCGAAATCAATCTCAAACATATCGATGACCCGGTGCTCGCATGTGACCATGCGGTCCTCCTGAAGCGCGCCATCAAGGCAGCGGCACGCAAGCACGGTTTCGTTGCCTGCTTCATGGCCAAGCCGTTTGCGGAGGATTCGGGCAACGGGCTGCACATTCACATGAGCCTGGTGGATCGTGCCGGGAAAAACTATTTTTCTCACGGGCGCGAAAACCTGGCGAGCCCGCCATTTTCTGCGCGCTTGCAACACGCCGTAGGTGGCTTGTTAAAAACCATGCAGGAGGCCACGGCCATTTGCGCCCCGAACGCGAACTCGTACCGGCGGCTGCGTCCCGACATGTTCGCCCCGGTGGAAGCCAACTGGGGCGTCAACCATCGCGCCGTCGCCATTCGCATTCCGCAATCCGACGCCAATAATCTGCGCTTCGAGCACCGCATCGCCGGCGCCGACGCGAACCCGTACCTCGTTACGGCAGCCGTTGCTGCAGGCGTGCATTACGGCTTGAAAAATAAATGCGATCCAGGCGTCATGGTGGAGCAAGGCGAGCACCTGGTACCCCGCCTCGGGATTCCGCATCGCTGGGATGCCGCGATCGACAAGTTTCAACGGAGCAAGATACTGCCGCAATATCTAGGCAAGGATTACTGCAAGTACTTTGCGATGAATCGACGCGAGGAAAGCCGCCAGTTCCACAACACGATCAGCCAGCTGGATTACGACTGGTACCTGCGTTCGGTATAGGGTTTGCTAGCGCGCGGGTGTCCGACTGCCGGCATTTGGCCGTCGCGGATCCGACGCGCCGCGAAACACACCGTCCTTGATGCCGACGGTCTGCAGGCTACCCATCGAATAGCTTGCTGCCTTGATCGTATGACCCCGCGCTTCGAGAATGCGCGTCGTGTCGGGACTGAAGCCGGACTCCAGTTGCAGCACATCCGGAAACCACTGGTGATGCATGCGCGGCGCGCTGCTGGCCTCAGCCAGGTTCATACCGTGATCGAGAACGTTGACGATCATTTGCAGCACCGATGTAATGATGCGGCTGCCGCCCGGGCTGCCGGTCGCAAACCACGGTTTGCCGTCGGCAAAGACAATGGTTGGCGTCATCGAACTCAAGGGGCGCTTCAGCGCGGTGACGGCGTTCGCCTCGCCACCGAGCAATCCGAACGCGTTTGGCACGCCGGGTTTGGAAACGAAGTCATCCATTTCGTTGTTGAGTAAAAATCCTGCGCCATCGACCGCGATGCCCGAGCCGTACGAAAAATTCAACGTGTACGTGTTGGAGACAACGTTGCCCGCGGCATCCATCACCGAGTAATGAGTCGTGTCCGGGCTCTCCGCGACCGGCGCAACCCCGGGAGCGACATCCTCCGACTTGCGCGCCGCATTCATGTCGATCGTTGCAGCCAGTTGCCTGCCGTAGGCCTTGCTCGTCAACCATGCCACGGGCACCGGGTAGAAATCAGGGTCGCCCAGATATCTGGAGCGATCGGCGTAGGCCAGCCGCGCCACTTCGGCCAGCAGGTGCACGTTGTCGGCGCTGCCGGCTCCCAGTTCGGCAACCGGGAAGTTCTCGAGAATATTCAGCATCTGAATGACATGCACACCGCCGGAACTCGGCGGGGGCATCGTCGCCAGTTCAAACCCACGATAGCTGCCGCGCACTACGTCACGAATGACCGGCTTGTAGGCGGCCAGCGACGGCTTGTCGACATAGCCGCCACCGCGCAGCATCTCGGCGGCAATCATCGTCGCGACCTTGCCCTTGTAGAACGCGTCCGGACCGTGCCTCGCAATCAGGCGCAGCGTTTTTGCCAGGTCCTTTTGCACCAGGCGCTCGCCCGCCTCATACGGGACTCCTCCCGCCTTGTAGAAATAACGGCAAGCCGCCGCATTCGCGCAAAGTCTCTCCTTGCGTACTTTGAGTAATCCCGCGAGGTCGTAGTTGACGATAATGCCGTCGCGAGCCTGCCGAATGGCCGGCTCGAGCAGGCGTTTCCACGGCAGACGCCCGAATTTCTGGTGCGCAAGGTACATGCCGGCGACGGTTCCCGGCACGCCTGCGGCCAGGTGGCTGAACTTGGAGCGTCGCGGATCGACATCGCCGTTCTCGTCGAGGTACATGTCACGAGTCGCGCGAAGCGGCGCCATTTCGCGGTAATCGATCGCCACATCCGTGTTGCTGCCGGCATCATGAACCAGCATGAAGCCGCCGCCGCCGAGGTTGCCCGCACGCGGCAGCGTTACGGCCAGCGAGAAACCGACAGCGATCGCGGCGTCGACCGCATTGCCACCGTCCGCGAGCACGTCTGCACCCACCTGCGCCGACAGGCTGTTTTGTGCGGCTACCATCCCGTGGGCACCGTATACCGGGTGCGACAAATCCTCGTAGCGCACGATCGCGCTGTTGGAACCCTGGCCGAATGCGGGCGTCAGCCAAAGGATTGCACTGATGGCGAAAACGGTATGCCGCATATTTTCTTGCAACCTCAGGGCAATATTGTTTTGAACAGAAAGAAGAAGACGATCGCAAGCAATGCGCCAGCAGGAATGGTAACGATCCAGGACAAGAAGATTCTGCCAACCACACGCAAGTCGATGGCTTCGATACCGCGCGCCATACCCACGCCCAGAACGGCACCCACCAGCGTGTGGGTTGTGGAAATAGGCATGCCGGTACCAGACGCGATGACAATCGTCGTTGCCGCGGCCAGCTCGGCCGCAAAACCGCGGCTTGGTGTGAGCTGCGTAATCTTCTTGCCAACGGTCGCAATGACGTGCCGCCCGAAAGTCGCGAGACCAATTACGATGCCACCGCCGCCCAGCATCAGTACCCAGATCGGTAGCACCGACTTTGACGCGATTTCGCCGGTGGTCGCCGTGCTGATAATGGCAGCCAGTGGCCCGATCGCGTTGGCGACGTCGTTGGAGCCATGCGCAAAGGCCATCCCGCAGGCGGTAACAATCATCAGCACACCGAAAACGCGCTCGACCGTGTAGAAATGCTCTTTCTTTTCAGCCTTGCGATCAGGCTCAATCCTGTTAATAAAAATGGCGCCAACAAACGCAATAACAACGGCAATGCCAACTGCCAACAAATAACTGTCCCGAATGCTCAAATGCAGCCCTACGTGTTTGAGGCCCTTGAGGATCGTCACCAGCGTTATCGTGAAAGCTGCAAGAAAGATGTAGACAGGGACGTAGCGCTTGGCCTTGGCCAGCGGGTCCTCCTGGCTAAGGATCAACTTCTGCACGCTCAGGTAAATGAGGTAGGCAATAATGCCGGCGGTTAACGGTGAAGCAACCCAGCTCATGACGATAGTACCGACCTTGCCCCACTTGACGGCGTCAACGCCAATACCCACCGCCGCAAAACCAACGATCGCGCCGACGATGGAATGCGTCGTCGACACCGGCCAGCCGTTTTTGGACGCAACCAGAAGCCAGGTGCCTGCGGCAAGCAGCGCCGCCAGCATGCCGTAAATGAGCAGCTCGGGCGAGCCCGCCAGCGAGTCGGTATCAACAATGCCTTTGCGTATCGTGCTGGTGACCGCGCCGCCGGCAAGCACTGCACCGAGGAATTCAAACACCGCGGCGACGAGGATCGCCTGCTTGATCGTCAGTGCTTTGGATCCCACCGATGTCGCCATGGCGTTGGCAACATCGTTGGCGCCTATGCCCCACGCCATGAACAGGCCAAAGGCGGCCGCGAGGACGATATAAATAGTCTGATATTCCATCAATTGCCCCTGCAGGACTTACTTATTGTTTTGTTTCGTATTATTCAGTGTGATAGCAGTAATTCGAGCCGGCGGCCGACGCGTTCGGCCATATCGGCGATTTCGCCCGTCAACGAAATCACGTCATACAGAAAAATAGCGTCGATTGGATTGAGCGTTTTTTCGATTTCAAACAAAGCAGCCCGCAAAATCGTCTGCTGCTCGTCAGTATGCGTCTCGATCTGGTCCAGTTTCTCGATCATGTCGGAGACCAGCGCCACCTCGGCGCCCTTGAAACCAGCAGTAAACAACTCGTCGAGTTCACGCACGCTTTTGCGCGCCTGTTTCGCCGCGTCAACATTGCGACTGACAAACTCGACAAACTTGTCAGCTATCTCCGCCGGAATTTGCATCTGGCGACCGATGATGACGCCTGAAACGTCCTTGGTCCGGTTCGCTATCTTGTCCTGGACCAACAGCAGCTCCAGGAGATCCTCGCGCGGCACCGGCATGAACAGACTCTTGGGCATATTCAATCGAATGTCTTTCTTGACGTCGTCGGCCTCGTGCTCGAGGGCCTCAATTTCAGCGCGAACCGCTATGGCCTCGTCCCAGTTACTGGCGACAACAGCTTCGAAAAACGGCCGGAGCTGTTTCGCACAGCGATAAGCTATTTCCATGTGTTTTTCGAGTGGTTGAACCGGCGAAGTGCCGAAAATATTTGCCAGCATATTAGCCATGCGACGTATTCCTTGCCAAGGGTGGGTAACGCTATTCCGGGAGCAATCCTAGCATAGTGCCGGCTGAAAAAACCGCGATCAAAGATGCTAGAATTCGCCGCCCGAATCGCCCGTTGCAGCCCTGAGATCGCAGCATGACATACTGGTTAATGAAATCCGAACCCGACGCCTACAGCATCGACGATCTTGAGCGCGATGGTCGCGAAAAGTGGGACGGTATTCGCAATTATCAGGCACGCAACATGATGCGTGACGATATGAAGATCGGCGAGGAGATCTTCTTTTACCACTCGAATTGCAAGGAGCCCGGCATCGTGGGGATTGCCAGGGTTGCCAGTGCACCGTATCCGGATCCAACGCAATTCGACAAGAAATCGAAGTATTACGACGCCAAAAGCAGCACGGACAATCCACGCTGGTGCCTGGTGGACGTAGAGTTCGTCCGCAAGCTCACTCGTAATATTGCGCTCACGGAGCTAAAGGCACAAAAGTCACTCGCTGACATGATCCTGACGCGCAAAGGCAATCGCCTGTCGATCATGCCGGTGTCCAAAAAACACTGGAACAAGATCTTAAGTCTTGAATAAGGCTCGCATTCTTGCCGCCACAGCCCTGGTCATCGTTGCAGCGCTCTGGTACCTGACGCCCGCAAAGCTCGAGCTCAACGTCGCTGACGTTGCTTTGCCGGCTGACCTGGATGCCTGGCTCCGGGAATCCGAACAGCAGGCCGCCGCACGCTACGGCCTCGTGAAAGGCGTCGAAAAACGCATCACCTGGTTCGATAAGCGGGAGGCAACGGCCTATTCCGTCTTGTACCTGCACGGTTTTTCGGCGACGCGACAGGAAACCGCGCCACTGGCCGAAATCGTGGCTCATCGTTTGGGCGCGAACCTGTTTGAAACACGACTTGCCGGTCATGGGCGCGAACGTGAGCAACTCGCAAACGTCCGCGCCGAGGACTGGCTGGCCGACGCGGCAGAGGCACTGGCGATTGCCAGCCAACTCGGTGAGCGCGTCATCATTATCGGCACCTCAACCGGCGCGACGCTGGCTGCGGCAATGCTCGATCATCCGCGCATGAGCGCTGTCGACACACTGGTAATGGTGTCGCCGAATTTTGCACCGAAAGACGCCAATGCGGCCTGGCTAACGCGACCTGCCGGACCGCTGCTCGCGCGCCTGCTGGTTGGCGACACGCGCAGCTGGCAGCCGCATAACGCATTGCAGGCGCGCTTCTGGTCGACGTCTTATCCGTTAGCGGCGCCGGTCGAAGTGATGCGCCTGGTCGATCTTGCAAATCGCAAGCTGCCAGCCGCTATTCCCCAGCGTCTGCTGCTGCTTTACTCGCTCGCCGATACGGTAATTTCCGCGGATGCGGCGCTTGCCGTGTTTGCGCAAACCGAGGCACCACAGAAAGCCGCGATCGCCATTACGAACCCGGGTGACCCCAGCCACCATGTTCTTGCGGGAGATATCTTGTCTGCAGGGAAAACGCAGGCGATCGCGTATGAGATTGTCGACTTTATAAGGCGCCCAGTTCCTTAAGCCGGGCCTGCACCTCGGCCGCGCCGCCGAGTGCGAGCATGATGACGAGATCTCCCGGCTGCGCCCACTCGATTGCCGACATGAACGATTCCATCTCGGTTTCGTTGTGCTCGACCTGCGAGTCGTCGGCACCGCAACGCACCAGCTCATCCCTGATGATCGTAAACACCTCCCCGTGCTGCCGACCGCGGTGGTAGACGGCCAGTTCCGACACGACGACACGGTCCAGTCCGATTGCCCATGCATCTCGCGCGAGTTCGCAAATCAGCTCATCGGTGCGATCGCCTGCCTGGCCGAAACACAAAACCCGGCGCTTCGCCGGCACGGCCCGCGCGATGTCGAACAGCGCCATCATGCCGGCGGGATTGTGAGCGAAGTCGACGAGCACGCTCCGGCCGTCCAGTTCGTACAGATTGCAGCGGCCAGGGTTCTCGTCCTGCACCATCGTCGTCAAACCCTTCTGGATATCCCCGAGACCCACGCCCAGCGAATGCGCCAGGGCCGCGGCGCTTAGCGCGTTGGCGACGTTGTGCCGCGCAGCGCCTCCCAGCGCAATTGGAATCTCGTGGCTGCGACAAATCACGACGCGCCCGCCACTCTCCAACTTGACAAGTTCGTCACCATCAAGAACAAACGCCAGCCCACCACTGTCAGTGTGGGACACGATTGTGTCGTTTTGCGGATCAAGACTGAACCATACGATTTCGCCGGCGTATGTCTCCGCCTGCTTTCGCAGCAGTTGATCATCGGCGTTCAGGATCAGTTGCCCGGATTGTTCGACCGCCCGACTCACAATCCATTTGATCGCCAGCAACTCATCGAGATTCTGCGAGCCAAAGTCACCGAAGTGGTCCTCACTGATATTGGTTATCAGCGCCACAGTGGCGCGCTCGACACCGAGTCCGCGGCGCAACAGACCGCCACGCGCGGTTTCAAGTATCGCGACATCAACATCCGGCTGGCGCAATACCGCCCGGGCGCCGCCGGGTCCCGACCAGTCGCCGCGATCGAGCACCTGGTTACTCACGGCGATCCAGTCTGTCGAACTGCAACCGACGTTCTGACCCGCGCCCTGCAGAATATGCACGGCCAGGCGGACGCTCGTCGTCTTGCCGTTGGTGCCCGTCACGATACCGATCGGCACATCGTTGAACCTGTCCCAATCCAGCGCATCGGGGATTTCACGCACCGGCCAGGTCTGCGAACCCTTGCCCAGCCCGACGGAGACCTCGTCGTCATCCCACAAAACGGTTGCGCCGCGCTCGGCAGCCTCGTGCAGCAGCCACCTGAGCTCAGCATTGGACTCCTCTTCTGCCGCAGCCGAGATTGCGGCAACCGCCGCGTCAAAATCGGGCTCATCAGTCGTGACACCCAGTTCAAAAGCGCACGCCGCCCACGCCCATTCGTTGATTTCGGCGGCCGCATAGAGTGCGTCTACCGGTGCCGTAAACGCGAGGCTCACGCCGCCGACCAGGTGCAAGGTCGAAAACTGCGCCGAGGGCCAGTCCAGCTCTTCGAGCAGGCGCGCCACATTATTCGCCCAGAGTGGAATCAGCCGGTCGGCGTCCGCGCGCGTGCAGCGGATATCGAGAATGGACCCCGGCCCATCGAGGAGCAGGCTGGGGCCGGTCAGTCTGCGAGCATCGAGAAACTCCATGGCTCTGCGTCAGTCGCCCTCTTCGCGCGCGATGCGTACACCACGCTCGTCGCTGATGATTTCGAGATCATCGGCAATTTCGAACTCGAGACCCTCTAGGAGGCCCACGGAGCTGACGGTGTTCTTGCCCGGACTGTCGAGCCTGGACCCCGAATTAAAGTAGATAATCTGCTTCCACGCCCGCGTCGTATTGTCGCCAAGCACGAGAATCAGGTCGCCCGCTCGCGCCATCTCAAGCGCTCGCGCCGTCGCCTCCTGCTCGTCAGTAATAACCTCGATACGGTCCGCCGGCACCCCCTTCTCGA
>JBATID010000039.1:0-1615 GCA_049667545.1 Woeseiaceae bacterium | reverse complement strand
GGCTTTCATCGCCTCACGTCATCTTGGCGTATCATGCTTGTTCAATGGGTATGGAACGCCATATCTCAAGCATGCAAGATACCATCGTCAGCACCCGATACTGGCACCGCGAGGCCGACGGACGCCTGCAGTGCGACGTATGCCCGCGCCACTGTCGCCTGCGCGAGGGCCAGCGTGGCCTGTGCTATGTGCGCCAGCGCCTCGATGATGAAATTCGGCTCGTTTCCTACGGCCGTTCCTCCGGGTTCTGCGTCGATCCGATTGAAAAGAAACCGCTCAATCATTTCTACCCGGGCAGCAGCGTGCTGTCGTTCGGTACCGCTGGCTGCAACCTGGCCTGCAAGTTCTGCCAGAACTGGGATATGAGCAAGTCGCGCGAGATGGACACGCTGGCCGACAGCGCCAGCCCGGAGCGGCTCGCAGCGGTCGCCGCCGAACTCGGCTGCCGCAGCATCGCCTACACCTACAACGACCCGGTCATATTCCTGGAATACGCAGTCGATGTTGCCGCGGCCTGCCGTGAACAGGGCATCCGGTCCGTCGCCGTTACCGCGGGTTACATCGATCCGGAGCCACGCGCCGAGTTTTTCCATGCGATGGATGCGGCCAACGTGGATCTGAAGGCGTTCACCGATCGCTTCTATCACAAGATCTGCGGCGGGCATCTCGCACCGGTTCTGGAGACGCTCGAGTTCATTCATAACGAGACGGACGCGTGGCTCGAGACGACGACGCTGCTGATCCCGGGCCAGAACGATTCGGACGCAGAACTCGATAAGATGACGCGATGGGTCGTCGAACATCTCGGGCCGGATGTGCCGATGCATTTTTCCGCGTTCCATCCGGACTGGAAGATGCTTGACGTACCGAGCACGCCCGCGAAGACGCTGCAGCGCGCCCGCCGGATTGCGATGGGGAACGGCGTCAATTTCGCGTACACCGGCAACGTCCATGACAAGGATGGCGGCAGCACTTATTGCCCGGCTTGCAGGGAACTGGTCATCGAGCGGGACTGGTATACGCTCGGCGCGTGGCGACTCGACGCAGACGGTGCCTGCCGCAACTGCGGAACACGGATCGCGGGGCACTTCGACGCCGCGCCAGGCAAGTTCGGCGCGAATCGAATTCCGGTGCGCCTGGCGAACTAGGGGCAAGGGTCAGACCCTGTTTTTACTCTGACCCCATTCAGTTATTGCTGCGTGCCTGCGAACTTGCGCGCGAGCACTTGGCTGGCCAGTCCTTGGCCGGTGAACTGACTGAGTCCGGCGAGCGAGTATTCTGCTCCGGTTATGATGGCGTCAGCCGCGAGCAGACCGCTTTTTACCGCCGGCCCGATGCCCTCACACATATCCCGGGTCGCCAGGCCGACCGCGTCACCGACGATAAAGGCGCCGCGATCACTGATGACATCGACGTTACCGCGCAGGTAATAGCTGTAACCCGCGGGATGATAGTCGTCGTAACGAACAAGTTTTTTTCTTCGCAGCTTGTCGACGAATTTGTGCCAATACTCCCGCAGGTGTCCGCCCTGATGTTTCAGCTGGTCGGCCATACCACCCAGGCCGACATTAATATGTTTATTGGCCTTCGGTACGTACCATGCATAGCCCGGCAA
>JBATID010000038.1:0-3209 GCA_049667545.1 Woeseiaceae bacterium | reverse complement strand
AGTGGCTGCGCTCGCGCCACAAATTCCGCGAAGTCGATGCTTTCGGCGACGACGTAAGCTTCGGGCTTATCGATCAGCAGTCGCGATTCGAAGTTATTGATGTCGTTGTAGTAGAGAAAGTAATCGTCTTCACCGAAGTGCATGACGATGCCGGTCATGTCCGCTTTCGGCAGCACCGATGCGAAGACCTGGTCGATGAACCGGTTCCAGTATTTGCTGCTCAATATCCGCGGCACAATCGGCGCTTCCGGCGTTGCAGCCCACCGGGTAGCCTGCTGGTATTCGAGCGGCAGAATAAACGGGCCGGCATAGGACTCATTGGCGCCCGAGCCCAGCCCCGTCAGATCGACCCGGTTGGACCAGTTGCCACCCGAGTAAACAATGCCGTCTTCGGCCTCAAAGCTCAGGTAAAACTCGGTGGGACCGATAAAGGCCTCGACGGCAACCAGCGGCCGGGCTACGGGTTCCTCGGCGAATTTGCCGACAAGGACTCTTACCTCTGCGGTATCGCTGGCCATATCGTTGCCCGCGCAGGCACCGATCTGGAGCAGGGCCAGTGCGGCCGGCAGAACACTGAGCGCGAATCGGCGATTGCGGTGGTTCATAGCTGCCTCCTGTTGATCTGAGGCTGAATACTATGAGCTGCGTCTGCAACAGACCTGCGTGTCGGGTGATGAAATGCTGATGAATTCGGCGGGTCACGAAAATATCAAGCTGCCCAGCAATAGCAGCTAGTCGTTTTCCTGGTCGGCGGAACGGCGGCCTGGCTTGGACGTCCGGCCGCTGTCGTTATAGAGGTCGGCCATTGACCTGATCCCGATATCGGCGTCGCGACGTGCATCCGCTCGACGGTCGTCATACTGCTGGTACCTGCAACGGCACCTCGGCCGGTTACAATTTGCCAGCGGCAGATTTGGCGCCTCGTCAGCCAGCAGACGTCGACCCGCGATCACTGTTACGGCGGCGCAGCAGTCGCTGGAACCGGGTATCACCTCCACTCCAGGGTATTGCGGCCTGGTCTGAATGGGTGCGGGTTCTGCCAGCTTGGCGGCGGCCGTGCGTCGTTTGAATAGTGAGAAAAACGCCATCTGCGCTCCTTGCGGTTGAGCAATGAGAATATCGGACTTGAAGGTCCCGATCCTCCAACCGGATCGCATTTTGGACGCCGAACGCCGGGTGGCTCATGGGTGCTCAATCCAGCTTGCGCGGTGATACCCACATGTTGATGACGGCGCGAAACACCGCTTGATTGCCTGTATCAGTAACAACGACCTTTACGGGTAGCTCGAAGGTACCGTCGAAGTTCGGCACCGGACTGATCTCTGCTACGGCCGTCAGGTCCGTCTCGGCCTTGCGCAGGTATTCGACCGTCATACCTTTCGGAATCCAGCGATAGTCAGCTGGAACGGTCACCTCGGTCATCGTGCCGGCGGCTATTTCGGCCAGGTTGCACATCGCAATCGCGTGAACAGTGCCAATGTGGTTGGTAACCGACCGCCGCTTCCTGATGGTCACGACGCTGTGCCCGGGGCCGAGCGTCTGGAACCGCGGTCGAATGCTCGCGAAATACGGCGCCTTCCAGCACACCAGGCGAGAAAACAGCCATTTGCCGGCCGGGATCGACGCCAATCGCTGCCATAAACTCAGTGTGGAATTGCGCTCGTTCATCAGTGGTGCCCGAGGCCGGACTCGAACCGGCACGCTCTTTCGAGCAGGGGATTTTAAGTCCCCAGTGTCTACCAATTCCACCACCCGGGCGCGATATGAAAAATGGAGGCTAGGGTCGGAATCGAACCGGCGTACACGGAGTTGCAGTCCGATGCATAACCACTCTGCCACCTAGCCTAGGTGCCCATTCAGCTGGAACATTCATACCACCTAGCTGAGCAGGCGTCGCAGTATACAACGCTCTGACCCAGAATCAATTTGAACTGACAACAAAGCGCTCAAATCCGCACATCCGGTCTTCAATGGGGCGTTCCCGCTGTCCGTACCGGCTAGTGACAATATTTTTGGCGTCAGTCGTCAATGATGCCGCCGTCTGCCAGAACATCCCGGATCGGCCCGAGCCGGTCGGCAAAATGCTTCCAGCGACCGATCGATCGCGTGTGCGGCATCTCCCGCACCTGCGCGGCACTGGCCGTGGTCACTGCACCCTGTGACTCGGAGAAGTCCAGGCACTGCTGTTGCCATGACAGCCCGACGTACTCCAGCACGCCACGCAGTGTGTTTTCCGTATCCGTCACGAGATCTTCGTAAGCCACGTCGAGGAATCGCGCGCCAAACCGCTCTCTCCATAACGCAATCAGCTCAAGATAGCGCACGTAATGCCGCGCCAGTTCCTTCTGATCGTACGAATACAAATAGGCATCAGCAAACAGCTGCTTATAAATAGCGAAACACGCATCCATCGGATCGCGGCGTAAATGCAAGACCTTCGCTTTGGGCAACGCTGCGAGAATCACCGGCAGATACAGGTAGTTTAAAGGCAGCTTGTCGATCAAGTGCGCGGCGTCGCCGCGCAGACTGGCCGTACTGTCAAAATACGCCGTACCAATGTTAAAAGGCTCCGCACTTGCCGCTTTTCGCAGCATCTCCGGCGTGAACTGCCGCAGCTCATTACTGCCCACAACTCGTCGCACAGCGAAACCCAGGTGCCGCAACTCGCCCGCCGAATTCACGGCCGTGTGTGCGCCCAGCATGCGCTCGAGCAAGGTGGTCCCGGAGCGAGGCTCACCGACGATGAATATTGGTGCGGCATCGACGAGACCTTCTTCCTGATGCTCGAGCCACTCTGCCGTAAACATCTTTGCAGCCGTCGCGAAGACCTCGATGTCGTTTTGCTCATCAAACGCAACTGTTCCGCGACGCGCTTTGGCGCCCGCCTCAAACGCATCGATGGCAAGAGACCAGTCCTCCAGGTCTTCGGCCTCTTTGCCAATTGCGTAATTAAGGTAGGCCAGCGCACGCGGCTCCGTCTGCTGCGGAATTAAATCCTGCATCGCTTCGATGTGCCACACGTTGAATGCTGCCGACGACCGCGACAGCAACCAGTTCAGTTGAGCGTTCTCGGGCTCGATCGCAAGGCAGCGATTTAGCAGCTCGTCGGCGTCAGCCAGCTCGCCAAAGTATAGATAGATGTTCGCGAGGTTGATCAGGAACGGCACGTGCTCCGGCGCGCCTGCGACGGACTTTTCGTGCCAGTGACG
>JBATID010000037.1:0-11302 GCA_049667545.1 Woeseiaceae bacterium | reverse complement strand
TGTTCTCGGCCACCATGGTCGAACAGCTGGACATGGGCCTCGAGGATCATGACCGCCTGATCGCATACGTACTTGGATTGTCGCACGCGTTAAACATCGCGTTTTTCACGGCGCTGGCGGAAAGCGGCGAGGCCGCACCAAAACTCGCGCAGCTGTCGTCGACAACGTTCGATTCACAGTTGCTGGTATCGGGCGCGGTGGCCCAGGATAATCCGCATCTCTATTTCGAAATTCAAAACCTCAACAAATTCGGTCTGGGTCCACTCGATGCACTGTGTGAGGCTGCCAGCAGAATTCGCGAAACTGTCGCCGCCGGCGACGAGCAGGCGTTTGTTGATCTGATGGAGAAGGGCCGCGCCTACCTGGCGTTGCGAGGCTAGCGGCCAGGGCGACAGGCGGAGTAACGACATCAGGCAATACAGTCGATGACAGGCGACATTATCCGATGCGCTCGGCAGCGTGAGTCGCAGCTGCTGCGGGCGGCCACGTTTGAGGAATTGCTTGAAGCCCTGACCGAGGGCCTCAGAGCCAGCTATGATCTTGCGTATTGCAACCTCGTGCTCTGCGATCCGGACCATGACATTCGCCACCTGTTGCTCGCGAACGGCACGCCGGCGGAGGGTTTCGACACTCTGGTCATGGTGGAATCGCTTGGTGGCCTGGCGCCGCAGTACATTGCGTTGCGCCGCCCGTGGCAGGGCCCGTTTGCGGCCTGCGATCATCAGCTGATTTGTCCCGCGGCGCCGGAAACGATGAGCATGGCGATGCTGCCGATAACGCTTCGTGGTGACCTCATCGGCAGCATCAACCTGTGCAGCCCGGATGCGGAGCGCTTCAGGCCGGATGAGGCGGCCGACGATCTGGAACACCTGGCAAGAATCGCCTCGCTGTGCCTGGAGAATGTAATCAATCGCGCACGGCTGCTGCGCAGTGGTTTTACCGACGCGCTGACCGGCTGGCATAACCGTCAATATCTCAAAGTGCGGCTCAGTGAGGAGCTGGCGCGTGCGCGTCGTGACGGCACCCGCCTTGTTTGCGTGATGCTGGACGTCGATCATTTTAAACGTGTCGGCGATCGCTGGGGCCACGCGGCCGGCGACGTGGCATTGCGCGAGGTTGCGCAGCGCGTTGATTCCCAGGTGCGAGCCAGCGACATTGCCGCCCGTTACGCGCATGCGCGATTTGTGGTGTTGCTGCCTGATACCGATGTCGGCGCGGCACAGTTACTTGCCGAGCGTATTCGTCGCGCGCTCAGGGAGACGCCCGTTGAGCTGACGAACGGCGACACGGTTTCCCTTACGGGATCCATTGGAATCGCCGAAGTGCAGCTGGCGCCAGAGGCGGACGATCTGAAAACCGTCGGCGACTCGCTCATGGCACGAGCGGGAGTTGCGCTGTATGCCGCAAAGTCGGCCGGCAGGGATTGCGTTGTAATCGAAGGCGGTCAGGAACCGGGATGACGACTAGCGACTGTGGCGTACCCGGCTCATGAGTACCAGGAACAGCGGCACGCCGATCGCGGCAGTCAATGCGCCGACCGGTAACTGACGCGGTGCCAGTAATGTTCGCGCCAGCGTGTCAGCTACGATAAGTAACGCACCGCCGGCCAGCGCTGACGCCGGCAAAACGATGCGGTGGTCGCTGC
Source organism: Woeseiaceae bacterium (assembly GCA_049667545.1). Lineage (GTDB taxonomy): Bacteria > Pseudomonadota > Gammaproteobacteria > Steroidobacterales > Woeseiaceae > UBA1847. The sequence goes on along the minus strand of JBATID010000037.1, from coordinate 9,657 downwards.
CGCTCACGAGCCGCACGAGGTGTGGCACGACAAGTCCAATGAAGCCGATAACGCCGACCGTGGTGACCGACAGTGCGGTGGCGAGCGCAGAGGCAACAAATATCAGGTAACGAAAGCTCTGTACCGGCAACCCGACGATAGCCGCTTGTAGCTCGCCACGTGCCAGCACGTTCAGTTGGCGCGCACCCAGCGTGCCGGCGACAACGAGTAGCGTCAGCAATACGAGGCAACGCGCGGGATCGTACGCGAAGCTTAAGTCGCCCATCAGCCAGAAGAGCATGCCTCGCAGGTTCTGGTCCGGGCTCATGGCGAGCAGCAAGGTCGTGGCGGCGCTGAATCCGGCGGCCAGCACGACGCCGGTCAGCAGCAACCGTGCCGGAGTCCAGCTGCCAGTGCCATGCGCGATCGAAAAAACGAGCAGGGTGGCCGCCATCGCCCCGGCAAACGCCGACACATCAATAATGGCGCTGCCGAACCCCATGACCATTGCCAGGAGTGCGGCTACCGCTGCGCCACCAGAGCTGCCCAGGATGTAGGGCTCCGCCAGCGGATTTCTCAGCAGGACCTGCATCAGCACCCCGGCGACCGCCAGCAAGCCGCCGACCGCAAAGGCGGTCAGGGCGCGCGGCAGTCGCAGCTCGAGAATCAGGGACCGCGCCTGTTCATTGCCCCCGCCTGTGAGTATCCGCAGCGTTTCCCCGACGCTGATGTCGGCGCTGCCGGATGCAAGAGCAACCATGAAGGCCGCCGCCACGAGCAAAAGCAGGCTGCCAAAAAAGGCGCTGTTGCGGCCTTTAAACAATGAAATCTCCTGAGGTAAGCAGCAACAGATAGTGTAAAGTAAACCACAGTTAGAGTTTCAGTACGGTTGCTATGAGCAACGATTGGATTGACGCCGAAGGGTTTCGTGCAAACGTCGGCATCATCCTTGCGAACGCCGATAACCGCCTGTTGCTGGGCGGCCGCATAGGCTCCAAAGGCTGGCAGTTTCCGCAGGGAGGGATGCACGAAGGCGAGGAGCCCAGCGAGGCAATGTATCGCGAGCTACATGAAGAGGTCGGCCTCGACGAGGACGATGTCGAGGTGCTGGGCGTAACCAGCGACTGGTTACGCTATCGCTTGCCAGACAAGTATTTACGCCGCGGCAGCAAGCCACTTTGCATCGGTCAGAAGCAGCGCTGGTTCATGTTACGACTCGTTGGTAACGAAGACCGGATCTGCACGGATCGCTGCGACAAACCGGAATTTGACCGCGTGCGCTGGGTGCAGTACTGGCGGCCCGTTAACGAGGTCATTTACTTCAAACGACGCGTTTACGCGCGCGCGCTCCATGAGCTCGGACCCTATGCGTTTCCGGAGGGCCCGCCGCGGCAACCGCGCTGGTGGCCAAAACGCTGGCGCGTATCCTTTGACAAGGACACTGCGCGTACTGGCGAGAAGAGCGACGAGCTTAAGATTCCGTGACGCCGCGCACTTCTGTTCGTACGAGTCACCGCGTAACATAAACCGCCTCACTTATTAGCAGGACAACTGACTGGATGGCAATGCATCCCCATATACAAAGGCACAGTCCCCGGAGGATCTGGATGGTCCGCGGCTTGTTGCTGGGGCTGGTAATGGTCAGTGCGTACCTGGTTTTCGAGCTGGGCCGTATCAAGGCCGGTTACGACATTGTCGAGGCCGCGAATGATCGACAGGCTTACGAGGACATCATCGCCGAGCTCGAGGACGAGGTTGTCCGGCTAAAACAGGAGGTGGCGCTGCTCGAAACGCATCGAGACATCGATCGCGAGGCTTACGAGCAGGTCGAAAGCAGCCTGTCGGCACTGCAGGCGAAGATCGTGGAGCAGCGCGACGCACTCGCTTTTTATCGTGGCATCGTCTCGCCGGCCGATAGCAAACCGGGTCTGCGTGTCCAGGATTTGACGTTGACGCGGGGTGACGAGGAGCGGCAATTCCATCTGCGTCTGGTGCTGGTACAGTCGATGCAGCATGATCGTAAAGTGTCAGGTGACGTTCGCATGACCGTGCAGGGCAGCCAGGGTGGCGAAGAGAAAAGCTACGAAGTGGCGGAGCTGTTGCCGGACGACGCGGACAGCGATTGGTCATACTCGTTTCGGTACTTCCAGAATTTTAACCGGCAGTTGTTGTTGCCCAATGGTTTTACGCCGCGCCTGATTCGCGTTGAAGTTCGTTCCAAAACGCGGTCAATCGCGGATATCGAAGCTAGTTTTGACTGGGTGGTTGCCCAGGGTTAGTCAATTAAGACGGCGACGGCCGGTCTGGAGATTCAAATGTTCGGAAAGAAGCAGCGCAGACATACGATTGTCGAGACCCTCGTCGGCTCAAACAGCAAGGTGCACGGAGACATTAATTTCCGCGGCGGCTGCCATATTGATGGCACGGTCAATGGCAACGTGACGGCAGATTCCGACACGGAATCCGCGCTGAGCATCAGTGATATCGGTTGCGTCGATGGCGGGGTGACTGTGCCTTATGTCGTCCTGAACGGCATAGTCCGCGGTGACCTCTACGCGAGCCAGCGCGTGGAACTCGGGCCTACGGCGCGGGTCATTGGCAATGTGTATTATAATCTCATCGAAATGGCGATCGGCGCCGAGATTAACGGCAAGCTTGTCCATCAGCCGGAAGGTCAGGTACCGTTGCTGGAACAGACGGTGCGCATCGACAAGGCGGCCAGTGCTGGCGAAGCCTAAGCAGACAGGAATTTTTGCGTAAGCAAACAGGAAAACTATAGAACATGGCCATACAAGAATCCACAGCACCACAGCCGCCGCCCAGCGTCATCTTTACCGATGCTGCAGCGCACAAGGTGGGCGAACTGATCGCCGAAGAAGACAATGCCAACCTCAAGCTCAGGGTCTTTATTTCGGGAGGCGGCTGCTCGGGGTTCCAGTACGGATTTACGTTCGACGAAGATATTGAGGACGGTGACAGCCAGGTTGAAAACCAGGGTGTGACCCTGCTGATCGATCCGATGAGCGTGCAGTATCTCATGGGCGCTGAAATCGACTACAAAGACGATCTTCAGGGAGCTCAGTTCATCATCCGGAATCCGAATGCACAAACCACCTGCGGCTGCGGATCGTCTTTCACCGTCTGATCCGTCTGAACACCCGGTCATTGCGGCCGTCGATCTTGGCTCCAACAGCTTTCATATGATTGTCGGCGAGCTGCGCCACGGCCAGCTCGCCATCCTCGATCGTATTCGTGAAACGGTGCGGTTGGCTGAAGGCCTGTCTGACAGTGGCGATCTCGCGGACGATGCCCGCGCTCGGGCGATCGACTGTTTGTCGCGCTTTGGTGAACGCCTGCGCGATATGCGCGCGAGCAATGTTCGGGCAGCGGGTACGAGCGCGATTCGACGAGCGCGCGAAGATTCTACGTTCATGTCTGAAGCTGAGACGGCACTTGGCCATCCCATAGAAATCATCTCGGGCCTCGAAGAGGCACGTCTCATCTACAACGGCGTTACGCATAGCCTGCCGCCGACGGCTGGCATGCGGCTCGTCATGGATATTGGTGGCGGCAGCACCGAACTCATTCTCGGTCAGGCAGCACAGCCGCAAGCACTGGAAAGCCTGCAGATAGGCTGCGTTTCGATGACGGAACGGTTTTTTCCGAACGGCCGCCTGACGCTGCGGGCGTTTGAGAAGGCACGCCTGGCGGCGCGCCTGGAATTGCGGCCCGTCAAGGCGTTCTTTCGCGGTGCCGCCGACGTTCAGGCAATCGGTACCTCCGGCACCATTCGTGCGACTGAAGGCGTGGCGATTGCCCTCGGCTTGAGCGAATCGGGTGTAACGCCTGCGGTCATCGAAAAACTGATTGACCGGGTGCTCGAGTCCGATTCCATCGCAGAGCTGTCTTTATCGGGACTGACTGAGGACCGCGCCCAGGTTTGGCCTGGCGGTCTGGCGATTCTTGCCGAGCTCCTGGGGGTTCTGCGTATCGAGAAAATCAGCGTCTCGGACGGAGCGCTTCGAGAAGGTCTCCTATACGATCTGCTCGGCCGGCTGCAGCACGAGGATGCGCGGGAGCGCACCGTGCAGGCGATGACAGCGCGTTACCACGTCGATATGGAGCAAAGCGGGCGCGTTGCAGAAACGGCGATGCGACTGCTTGAGCAAAGTGCAGCGGACTGGCAGCTGCAATCGAAACTGGCGCCACTCGTGCTGGACTGGTCAGCAAGGTTGCACGAGATTGGTCTCGGTATTTCGCACGATGGGTACGAGCGGCATGGCGCCTACATCGCAGAAAACGCGGACATGCCGGGATTTCCGCGCGCCGAACAGCGCTACCTCGCATTCATGATCGGGAGCCAGAGACACAACATCTGGATGACACAGCTCGGGCAACTGCCAAAAAGCTGGCGGACAGCGGCGTTACGACTCGCAATGCTGTTACGACTTGCCGTGTTGCTGAATCGCAGCCGCAACGACGGTATTTCGCCGCATCTTGAACTGCAGGTCACGGAGAATTCGCTGGCGTTGCGCTTCGATCCCGACTGGCTTGAGGCTAACCCGCTGACGATTGCCGATTTGGAGCGCGAGCAGGCCTTGCTCGCTGCTGTCGGGTATTCGCTGCAGTTTGGCTGAGGGGGCCTAGCTTTCGGCGGCGAGCAGTTCCAGGAATGTCTCCTGGGCAGAGATGCGTTCTTCGCCCGTCGGCGACAGGCGCTCGTAGCTGCCATCCGCGCGCAGGACCCAGGCCTGGCAGTTGTCCGCGAGGAACAGGTCCAGGTCGTGCCGAATCTGCTCCTTCATCGCTTTTTGCCGGATTTCGAAGCAGGACTCATTGCGGCGGAACATGTTGCGATCCATCCAGTCTGCGCTTGAGCAGTAAAACTCTTCGTTGCCGTCATTCAGAAAGTAGTAAACCCGCGAATGTTCGAGGAAACGACCGACGATGGAGCGCACGTGGACATTTTCCGACAGCCCCTTGACGCCCGGTCGCAATGAACAGATGCCGCGCACGATCAGGTCGATAGTAACGCCGGCCCCGGAGGCCTCGTACAGAGCGTCGATAAGTTGCGGCTCGTTGATCGAGTTAACTTTCGCGACGATGCGCGCCGCTTTTCCTTCCCTGGCGTTACTCGCTTCACGGCGGATCTTGTCGATCAGCGCGTCGAACAGCGTGAACGGCGAGGCCAGCATCCGTGTCATGTCGCTGGCTTCTGTGAGACTCGTGAGCTGCAGGAACAGCTTGTGCACATCCTCGCCGAGCTTCTGGCTGCTGCTCAAATAGCCGTAATCGGTGTAGACCGAGCTGGTCGCGTGGTGGTAATTGCCGGTGCCGAGATGCACATAGCGCACTAACACGTCGTCCTCGCGCCGCACGACCAGGGTCATCTTGGCGTGCGTCTTGAACCCAACCAGGCCATAAACGACGTGCGCGCCGGCCTCCTGCAGACGGTTTGCCAGTGCGATATTCGCGGCCTCGTCGAAGCGTGCCATGAGTTCGATAACAACCGTCACCTCCTTGCCGGACCGCGCGGCGACAACGAGGTGATCGACGATGGGCGACTCGGCGCCGGTCCGATACAGGGTCTGCTTGATTGCCAGCACGTTCGGATCCGAAGCCGCCGCCGAAATGAAGTCGATGACCGGCGCGAACGACTGGTATGGGTGGTGTAGCAGTACGTTTTTCTTGGCCACGATGGAGAAGATGTCTTCGTCGCTGCGCAACTCGTCGGGCAAGCCCTGAGTGAACGGTTTGTAAAGCAGTTCGGGCTTGTCGTTGATACCGCAAACGGTGACAAGCCGGTTCAGATTGACCGGTCCGTGAACAAGGTACAGGTCGCTCTCTTCCAGGTTGAAGTGATCAAGCAGAAAGCGCTGCAAGTCTTCCGGACATTCACGGCCGATCTCGATGCGCACCGCGGCACCGTAGCGACTGGCTTCAAGCTGACCTTCCAGCGCGCGTACCAGGTCGTTAACCTCTTCGTCATCGACATAGAGGTTGCTGTTGCGGGTGACGCGAAACTGGTAGCAGCCATCGACGGTGAGGCCCGGAAACAGTCGGTCGACATGCACACGGATGATGGAAGACAAGAACACGAAGCTGTGCGCTCCCGATTTGCTTAAGTGCTCCGGCAGCGAAATGATGCGCGGCAACGAACGCGGCGCCTGCACCATGCCACGGTGGCGTCGCCGGCCGAACGCGTCCTTGCCCTGCAGGCGGATAATAAAATTAAGGCTCTTGTTAAGAACGCGCGGGAACGGGCGCGACGGGTCGAAGGTCAGCGGGGTCAGGACCGGGACAACCTGCTCGTCGAAGTAGTCGCTCAGCCAGGCTTGTTGCTCCTCATCCCATTCTTCGCTTTGCACGAAATGCACGCCGGCCGCTGTCAGTTCCGGGAACATCACGTTGTTAAGCAGCTCGTATTGCTGAGCAATGAGGTCAGCGACCTCCGTGCTGACCTCGTCAAACAACTGCCGGGCGGGAATTTTCTCGGGTCCCTGGGCGGGCGCCCCGATTTCCATGCGTTGTTTGAGCGCGGCGACACGGATCTCGAAGAATTCGTCGAGGTTAGTGCAGCTGATGCACAAAAAACGCAGTCGTTCGAGTAGCGGGACCTCTGGATCCTGCGCCTGGGCAAGTACGCGCCGGTTGAATTCGAGCAGGCTCAGCTCGCGATTGATGTAATGGTTATCCATTCAATATGACCGTGTCGGACCTCTAGGGCGAGTGTATCGCGCCAAGCACCAGTTTGCGGCTTGCGCCCGTCACACTTGGGAGATTGCCGCTCTGCTTGTTCAACGTGCGCATGGCGAGCCAGGCAAAGGCCGTGGCCTCGACCCAGTCGGGATGCAGTCCCTCCGCGGCGGTGCTCGACACCGTTCGCCCGGGCAGGTTCTGCCCCAGGCGGCGCAGCAGATCATTGTTGTGGAAGCCGCCACCACACACGAGCACCTCACGGGCCGTGGCGGCGTGCTCCTCGATCGCCGCCGCGATCGTGCGGGCGCTCAGTTCGGCCAGCGTTGCCTGAACGTCTGCGGGCGCATGGTTATCCGCTCCGCGCTGCCTCAGCCATTCGAGGTTGAAGTGCTCAAAGCCCGTGCTTTTCGGTGGCGCCAGGCGAAAATAATCGTCCACGAGCAAGGCTTGCAGCAATGCAGGCTCGACCCGGCCGCTCGTCGCCCAGGCGCCTTCGCGGTCATACCGTTTGTTCTGATTGGCCTGGATCCAGCCGTCAAGCAGCGTATTGCCCGGCCCGGTGTCGAAGCCGAGCGGCTCTTTATTGCCTTCCCCGAGCACCGTGATGTTTGCGATACCGCCGATATTCAGGATGACCCGAGAGCTGCCACTTCGACCGAATAACCACTGATGAAAGGGTGGCACCAGCGGCGCTCCCTGCCCACCTGCCGCGATGTCTGCGCGCCGGAAATCTGCGACGGTCGTGATGCCGGTGCCCACCGCAATCGTGGCCGGGTCGCCGATTTGCAACGAGTATGGCGTCGGCGCATCGGGACGGTGTCGCAATGTCTGGCCGTGACTGCCGATTGCGGCAATGTCCGACGCCACAAGATCGGTCCCGGCAAGGACGGCGAGCGCTGCATCACGAAAACTTTCACCCACCTGGCGATCCAGCGTGCCGACATCATCAACACTGCAGGACTCGGGGTCGCGCATCGCCTGCAGCAATTTCCGGCGTAATGGCTCCGGGTAGGGCTGCTCGAGTGATGCCAGTAGTTGAGCGTCCTGCTTGCCGAAGCGCACAACGATGGCGTCGATACCATCCATGCTGGTGCCGGACATCAGGCCAATAAAGTAGTCAGGCATGGTCGCTTATCGATCGCCGAATGTGGCGGAGGCGATCTTCGTGCTCTTGAACTGTTCAAGCTCCTGGAGAATGGGCTGCGCCGTCGCCAGAAACTGTTCCCGATATTTCTCGGCGATGGGGTTGGCATCGGGCAACGCGACGGTACGCGGATTACGATGCACACCATTCAAACGGTATTCATAGTGCAGGTGGTTTGCAGTCGCGAGCCCGGTCGCGCCGACAAATCCAATGGTCTGGCCCTGTCGCACGCGGGCGCCAACCCGAGCACGGGCCGCGTAGCCGGACATGTGTGCATACAAAGTCGTTATGTTGCCGCCGTGTTGCAGAATCACGGTCTTGCCATAGCCAGACTTGTTCCCGCGAAAAATCACTTTGCCATCACCTGATGCCTTTATCGGCGTGCCGCGCGGCGCTGCGTAATCGACACCGCGATGTGCGCGAATCGAATTCAGGATGGGATGGCGCCGGTTCGGATTGAACTTCGAACTGATGCGGGTAAAGTCGACCGGCGCGCGTATAAAAGCTTTGCGGACACTATTGCCTTCGGGCGTAAAGTAGTCGCTGTTGTTATTGTCGTCTTTAAATCGGATTGCCTGAATCGTGCGGCCGTTATTATTGAATTCGGCTGCGATAATCTCACCATCGGTCACATACTCGCCGTCCTGCCAGATTTCCTCGAACTGCACGTAGTAGTTGTCGCCAGCACGAATGTCGAGCACAAAGTCGACGTCCCAGGCGAAAATACCGGCTATATTCATGATGATCTTGTCTGACAGGTTCGCTTCCGCCGCGCTTTCGAACAACGAGGTCGAAATAACGCCATAAGCGTGACGTTTACGCACCTCGATCGGCCGCTCTATGACGTTGGCGGCAAAACCCGTGTCCTGCTTCTCAATCTCCAGCGCGCTGGTCAGATTGAGTTCGGAGTACATCTTTATGAGCTGACCATTGTCGTGAGTAATCTCAAAAACATCGCCCGGCTTGATCTTGCGAAACCGTTTGTCCGCCTCGTCGAGCTGCGCGATGGCCATCAGGTGTCCAAGGTCGAGATTGTTTCTGCGAAACAGTTTTTCCATCGTGTCGCCGCGCCCGACCGTGAGAATCAGCGTGTCGAACTGCAGCTCAGGTTCTACCGGTGCAACGGGTTGGAGGGTTGCAAGTAAGGCTGAATCAGCCTCGTCGCGCCCGACGATCACGTCTTCAGCGGCTGCGTCATTCTCGGTCGCCGTCATGATGGGCTGCTCGGACGCCGTCTCTATTTCAGGGTCCGTGTTCAAAGCGGTGATGAGCGCAAGGCCCAGCAACGGGATTCCCAGACCAACCGCGAACCACTGCAGCGCCTTGGATTTTGCGGGCCTGTTTTTGGCACTTGGCTTGTAATCGTGTAGCAGTGGGCTGACCGGACGACTCAAGTCTGCGACTCCGCGTATCTGGGAGCTGCTACTCTACCGTGCAGTATTTTTAAGGTCAAAGAAAACGGTTATAAGTCATGGTGTTAACGTACCCGGGAATGCTACAGTTTCGCGGCCAAATCAGAGCGTGCGCAGAAGGGGCAGACAGGGTCGGCTAATGTCAGGTATCAGGGAACACATCGCAGAGTTATCGCGCGGCGCCGATGAGGTGCTGCCGGAAGACGGATTAACGGCCAAGCTGAAGCTCGGTCGGCCACTGATTATCAAAGCAGGCTTCGACCCGACGGCTCCCGATCTGCACATCGGCCACACGGTGTTGATCAACAAGATGTGCCAGTTTCAGCAGCTGGGCCACGAGATCGTCTTTCTGATCGGAGACTTCACCGGCATGATCGGCGACCCCTCGGGGAAGAATGCAACGCGCCCGCCGCTCACGCCCGA
>JBATID010000036.1:0-3750 GCA_049667545.1 Woeseiaceae bacterium | reverse complement strand
GTTCTGGCAGGCGCTGAATCGGGTGCGATCATTGTTGATCATACGACGGCCTCGGCGACCATCGCGCGCGAAGTACACGCGCAGGCGGGTGCCCAGGGCGTCGGCTTTCTCGACGCGCCCGTGTCGGGCGGGCAGGCCGGCGCGGAAAGTGGTCAGCTGACTGTGATGGTGGGTGGCGACACCGACGTATTCGAACGCGCAGTACCGATCATCGATTGCTATGCGAGGGCTGTCACTTTAATCGGGCCCGCAGGTTCCGGGCAGCTTGCGAAAATGGTCAATCAGATTTGCATCGCCGGTGTGGTCCAGGGGCTGTCCGAAGGTCTGCACTTTGCCAATCGCGCGGGTCTCGATCCAGCCGTTGTTATCGAGTCGATCTCCAAGGGTGCCGCACAGTCCTGGCAGATGGACAACCGCTGGCAAACGATGGTAGCCGGTGAGTTCGAGTTTGGATTTGCGGTGGACTGGATGCGCAAGGACCTCGGTATTGCGCTCGAGGAAGCAAGAAAAAACGGCGCGACCCTTGCGCTGACAGAGCTCGTGGATCGTTTCTACGCGGAGGTTCAGGCGATGGGCGGCTGTCGATGGGACACGTCGAGCCTGATTGCACGGCTCGAAAAGTAGTATCATACGCTCCTCACAGGGGTGGTCTTTCGACCTGAGATCCTCGACCCGGCGGGCGCCGGGCGATGAGGGAACCCTTAGAACCTGATCCGGTTAATGCCGGCGTAGGAAGGGACCGATGCCTCCAAAATCTACTCTGCGGTTACTCGCCGCCATAGCGACGCTGGTTGTCGCGTTCTCCGTAGTCTCGGCGATGGCCGAGGAGCTTGCTGAAGAAACGCTCGACGAGATCGTCGTTACCGCCGATTTTCGAGGCCGTAAGGTCCGCGAGCTCCCCGGTAGCGCTACGGTCATGAATGCGGAAACCATTCAGGCCGCGTCGGTGCAGCATTTCGAGGAGCTCGTTAACGTTGTGCCAAATCTCAACTGGTCGGGCGACGGCCACCGCGCGCGCTATTTCCAGATTCGCGGCGTCGGCGAACTGGAGCAATACCAGGGCGCACCCAACCCTTCGGTCGGTTTTCTGATCGACGATATCGACTTCAGCGGCATCGGCACGATTGCGACGCTGTTCGATATGGAGTCCGTGGAGGTCTTGCGTGGTCCGCAGGGTAGTCGCTACGGTGCCAACGCGCTGGCAGGGCTCGTGTACATGCAAAGTACGGCTCCTTCAGCGGAACGTGACGGACGCCTGCAACTGACAATCGGCGACGACGACACACTGTCAATGGGCGCCGCCTTTGGCGGTTCACTGAACGGAAATGAAGGAGTCCTGTTTCGTGTCAGTGGGCAACACTACGAAAGCAACGGCTTTCGCAACAATCCCTACCTTGGTCGGGACGATACGAATGGCCGCAACGAGACGTCGTTGCGGGCTCGCTTGCGGGCGAGCGTTGGCGACGACGTGGAGATGAATCTGGCTGCTCTCTATACCGATGTCGACGACGGGTATGATGCGTTCTCGCTGGATAACAGCTACACCGTGTTGTCCGACAAGCCAGGCAGGGATGCACAGGACAGTGTCGGCGCCTCTCTGCGGTTCGACTGGAGCGGCCATGGTGCCGGAACGTTGACATCAATCTCATCATTCGCACACTCGAATATCGACTTCAGCTTCGACGCGGACTGGGGCAACGACGATAGCTGGAACCCGGTTACCTACGATTATGTCTCGCTAACCGACCGCGACCGGAAGACACTAAGCCAGGAGTTCCGGTTTGTGACTGAAAACTGGTTGCTGGGCGCTTACGCCATGAATCTGTCTGAAGGTCTGCAGACGACCAACTTAGGCGACTATTACGATCCGTTTTACGATTTCGCTGACAGCCTCAATGATGAATTCAGCAGCGATTTCGAATCGACAAACGTCGCGGCATTTGGCCAAGGTGATTGGCGCCTTGGCGATGCGACGACATTATCGGCCGGCCTGCGCTTCGAGCGCCGTACGACGAAATACAACGACACCGATGGCATCAGCGCGGACCCCGCGGAAGGCATGTGGGGTGGTGAGTTGAGCGTGCTTCACGATTTCGCCGCAGATGCGATGGGCTATGTCACCCTGTCGCGTGGTTACAAGGCGGGCGGCTTCAATACGGGAATCGTACCGGACAACCGCCGGACCTTCGGTACTGAGATTCTGTGGAGCCTCGAAACGGGCGTAAAGGCGTCGCTGGCGAACGATCGGCTGTTATTGAATGTGGCCGTGTTTATGAGCCAGCGGGACGACCAGCAGGTTCGGTTTTCCGAGCAACTCAATCCCAATGACCCGGCGAGCTACATTTTCTACACGGCAAACGATTCCGACGGCGGCGAGATGCGCGGGCTGGAAGCCGACCTCCGCTGGATTGCGACGGATGGACTCGAGATCTACACGTCGCTTGGCCTGCTAAGGTCGAAACTGGGAGTGAGCGGACGCGACCTCGCGCATGCGCCTCGATACACGCTGGCGGCCGGCGTCGTCTATCGTAACGCGAACGGCTTCTTCGCGCGCCTCGACGGGGCGGCGAAAGATGAGTTCTATTTCGATGTCAGTCATGACCAGAAATCGCAGGCGTACAGTTTACTCAACGGCCGCATCGGCTACGACGCTGACACCTGGTTACTGCAGTTGTGGGCACGCAATCTGCTGGACGAGGACTACGCGGTTCGCGGCTTTTACTTCGGTAACGAGCCGCCGGACTTTCCTGACAAACTTTACACGCGCCGCGGCGATCCCCGCCAGATCGGCGTCACCCTAGAAAAGAGGTTTGACTAATGAAAGTAGCGGTCGATATCAGCTTGTACCCCCTGGATGCCGAATTCATCCCGCCCATCAAGGATGTGATCGCGCGACTGAACGAACACGATGGCCTCGAAGTCTGGACCAACGCAATGAGCACGCAGCTGGTTGGCGAATTTGATGCTGTCATGGACGCATTGCGACAGGAGATCGGCACCACGTTCGAGCAGCTGCCGAAAGCGGTTTTCGCGATCAAAATCCTCAATAACCCGCTGTTCGGATAGCTATACGGTGTCGCCGTTCTTCAGCGACCTGGTCGAGCAGGCGCAGGCATTTTCGCGGCTTGAAATCATCGCGGTCCTGCTGGCGGTTGGCTACCTGTTGCTGGCAATCCGCCAGAGCATCTGGTGCTGGTATTGCGCGGGCGTCAGCACCGCCATTTATATCTGGCTGTTCATCGATGCGAAGCTGTACATGGAATCGGTCCTCAACGGCTTCTATTTCGTTATGGCAATTTACGGCTGGTTCGTCTGGAGGACCGGCGGCAGCAATCACGATACGCTGCCGGTGACGCGCTGGCCTCTGCGCATTCACGGTGCGGCGATCGGTGTGGTCGTGCTGCTCAGCGTCATCAACGGTTATCTCTTGAGCCGATATACCGATGCCGCGTTTCCCTACCTGGATTCGCTGACAACGTGGTCGGCGATCTGGGCGACATTCCTGGTGGCGCGTAAAGTGCTTGAGAACTGGTGGTACTGGCTCGCCATCGATATTGCATCCGTGTTTATCTACCTGGCTCGAGATTTGCAGCTGACGTCGATGCTGTTTGTTGTCTACGTCATCATGATCCCGTTCGGGCTGTTCAGCTGGAGCCGCTCGATGCGCGTGCAGCCCGCGTGACAGGCCCGTCGGCACCCGCTTCAGCGCTGCAACGCCTCGCCGGTTGGGAGGATGCCAAGAGCGAGCTG
>JBATID010000035.1:0-5145 GCA_049667545.1 Woeseiaceae bacterium | reverse complement strand
TGCTTCTGCGCCAACAAACGCTTGATCTCTTCTTGAAGCGACTTGATATCGGACTGCAGCTTCTCGACACGCTCGATCTTCGCCAGCGTGTCGTTGTCGTACTTGTCCAGCTCGGCCTGCAGTTCCTGAATCAGTGCAATAATCTGCGCAATCTTGTCGTCAGCCGTCTCTTTCTCAGTCTCGAGCTTCTGTTTCGTATTGCGGGCCAGCGCGAGGTTCTTGCGACCCTCGAGCACCTCGATTTCCAGCCGGTTGGTCTCCGCCATCATCGCGCTGGTTTCGTCGTCCGTCGTGGCATTAACGTGCGAGTTGATAATCATGAAGAAAAGGATGACGGCACCAAAACCGCAGCTCATGCAGTCCAGGAACGACATGCTGAAGATCTCTGATTGCCGGCGTCTACGCCTCATCGGGTCGCTCCGCAGAGATCAGGCGAAATTCGAAACCCGGTGTACCGATGCGCAGCAGGTCGCCCGTCTGCAGGACCGCCGACCCATCGATGCGGTGGCCGTTGAGAAAAGTCCCGTAGCGACTGTAATCGGTGACGATGCACTGCTTGTTCTCGCGGCTCAGCACGCAGTGTCGCCGCGACACGCCCGGCATATCCCTCTGCAAATCAACCCCGCGCTCGCCATCGGCTTGCTGTGAACCCAGGACGAGCGGCTGCTCGTCGAGGTAATGCGCATGGTGTCCGAACAGCAGGTGCGTTGGCTGTCCACCACCGCTCGTCGAATCGCCGGCAATAACTTCAACGGATGCCTGGTCCCACGGCAGGTGCCGCGTTAGCGTGAGGGTGTCACCGCCGCTGTGCGCCGGGCAGCGCTTGATCAGGCCGCGCGCAGTCGCACCAGGCTCGAGCAAATACGCCTCACCGCCGACTCGCGCCTTCAACGTGTCCGCCAGCCCGGGCATGCCTGCAGCACGCGCGGCCAGTTGAATGACCGGCAGATCCTCCGCCCGGTATAGCGCTCGCAGATTGCTGACTATGTTCTGGTAAACCGGCGCGGCCGCGTCTATCAGCTGCAATGTCTCAATCTCGGCCGCGTGCGCGATGCCACGGTATTCAACCTGCATTGGCACGGTGTCCTCACCTGCCGCCACGGCGAGCCATGCCGGCAGGCTGTCCTGCAACAGCTGTTCAGTCTCGGCCGTGTGCAAAGGGTCAAAGCGCGATTGCTGTACAAACGCTTCAGCGATGATATGCAACCAGGCTTCATAGAGACTGAGTACGCCGCAACCGTCGACGACGACCGAACGTTCCACCTGCACCTGGCCATCCTGCAACAGGCGGGTCAGGGTCGCACTGTGCAAGCCGAGATCGATATGCACAGGAACCGCGTGCCGGTAGTGCCGTCGCGTTGCCGCTACAGCGGCATCGACCATGGCGACAATGGGAATACCCCGGTCAAGCGCGATGCCAAGAAGCAACCCCAGATTGTTGCTGTCCATAGTCGCGGGCACAGCGATAGCGAGCTGGTCACCTGGCTTCCCCACCTGCTGCCAGCACTGCTCGAGCTGCCGGCTGACCAGATCGGCTGCGCTCAGATGACGAAATCGATAATCGACCAGCGGCTCGGCCGTCAGACTCGACCAGTAACGATTATGAATCTGGCGCGGCATCAGCCTGGCTTTGGCAAACGCCGGGAGGCCGGTGGTCAGCTGCTCGTTTTCGAGCAGCGCAAATCCGGGCTCACGATAGAGTATGCGCTCGTCGTCGCAAACAACGAGGCTGGCGTCGTTCAGATGTGCTGCGAGAATAGCCACTGCAGTATCCGTACGCCCCTAGTCTGACTTCATGTGTCGAATCACTTTGTCGTCGCAATAGGTTTCGCTGTCGAACACGAGGCGTTCCTGCATCAGCTGCAGCTGGTGCACAAGAAACATCAGGAAAATACTGATCAGCAACGCGATGAAGGTCGAGTTAAAAGCGACACCAAGACTTTGCGTCACGCCGGCGATATCACCCTTGACCGCTTTATCGGCCTGCGCCAGCGCCTCACCGATACCGCGCACGGTACCGATAAAGCCGATCGACGGAATGGCCCAGGAGATGTAGCGAATCATGGACAGCTCCGACTCTAGCCGGTCAGCCTCGGACTCGCAGATTGTGTGCGTACTGGTCGCGACATCCTGAATATTGCGCGTCGAACTGAAGCGCCGCAGTGCATTCAACAAAGCTCTCGGCAGCAACATCTGCCGTCGGTCGTCAGGCAACGCCTGTACTTGTCGCGCGAACTCGCGCGTATCCTCCGGGAGTATTCGCATCCCCTCGGTCACCGGTACCAGGTCGACCTCCAGCAACCGCCGCTCGTTGTTCACCTTCACGGTTTTGTAGCCCATGATGGCGAGCGCCCAGAACATCAGGATGAAACAAGCCTCCTGCTCGAAATCCTTGACCAGCACCCAGACGCTGCGCTCACGCACGAAATCCGGATTTGCGGCAGCCAGCATGTTTTGCTCCGCGATGATCTCAACCGCGTTGGGCCGCACGACGGCAACGTAAAACGCATGCACGACGATGATGGCTATGATCAGCGCAAACAGCTGAAAGACAAACTCGACGGGGATGTTCTTTTTGTTCATAGGGGTAGCCTGGCTGCGGATCAAATGTCGGTTGGAAAAGGAATGGACTGCCCGAACGCAACGTTTTCACTGGGAATGAACGCGTCCTCGTCTTCCACCGGGTAGGGTTCGTCGAGGCCATCGAGAGCATCGAGAGCATCGAGGTCATCGGCCGCTTTTTCGCCGGCCTGTTCGGGCGCCTGCTCGGATGACTCTGGCGCAGCTTCGGCGTCGGCATCTTTAGTGTCCTGCGCCAACACCGGGGTGACGGACAAAAAGCCCAGCAAAAGCACTACTCGAAGCATTTCAGATCTCCTCATGGCTCGAACTGACGTGTTTGAAGCACGTTCGTTTGGACCGCGTTAACGTCCGATTGTCGCATGAAAATTTAATCCGCATACCTGGCGATACGAAAGCCGATGTCCGGGCGCGGCTCGGCACTATAGTCGCGATAACTTTGCCGCAGCTCGGTGATACCCGCGTGTCGCCAGCTCGAGCCCCGCACAACATGGCTGTTGCCACGGTCAGGACCCACGGGATCGATCACCGGCGTGGTGATGCCGGGGGTTGGTACCGTGTAATAGTCATGCACCCATTCCGCGACATTACCTGCCGCATCGTAGAGTCCAAGCGCATTCGGCTTGAACTTGCCGACCGGCGCCGTCGATGCAAAGCCATCGTCATAGGCAGGCAGAATCGACGGCACCAGTGCGCGTGCCGATACATCAGCGAGATTGCCAACTCCTGGAGGCGGCGGCCACTTGTCGCCCCAGGCAAAGCGGCTTGCTTTCTCGCTGCCGGCATACCGCATGGCCAGCACCCACTCGGCCTCCGTCGGCAATCGATAACCGTCCGGTATCGGGTAGACAGGTACCCACTGGTCAAATTCGAGCACATAGGCCGGCGTGCGCCCCTCCTGTGCGCTCAGCCAGTTGCAGTACTGGACAGCATCTGCCCAGCTGACGTTGGCAACCGGATTATCATCGGCAGCGAGTGAGGCGTGCACCGCCGCGCCCGAGTCGTGATTGCGACGAAACGCGGCGAACTGTTTATTGGTTACCTCGGTTACGCCAATCAGGAATGGCCGCGTAATCGTCACGGGCACGATAACTTCGTTGGCGCGACGGCCCATTTCCGAGCGCGAGGCTCCCATCGAAAACGCGCCACCCTCGACGCGCTGCAGCGTTTGCTCGGCCGCCGTTTTTACGGTTTGCGCAACGGCATCACGCGCAATTGCCTCGAGTGATCGCAGGCTTGCCGTGACCGTTTGTGGATATCCCGGACGCGGCGTGAACGTTCGGGTCCATGTCTGGAATCCGGAACGGCGAACTTCGATCGTGTGGGGCGCGGAGCTAAGACGCACCGTCGTATTGCCCTTGCCGCGCGCACGTCCGTCGACATACACCGTCGCGTCCGGCGGCTGCACGTTGACCGTGATCGATCCCAGCCGTGCCGACAGATCCACGGTGATTGAGTCGCTGGCCGCCGACTGCAACCGCATGTTACGCGTGGTCACGCCGTAACCGGCCTTCGACATGCCGATCTGATAGTCAATGTCCGGCGATAGCGACAGCGAAATCGGCGACTGCCCACGGTAGCGGCCGTTGACAGTGACGTTGGCTCCGCGCGGAATGGTATTTACCAGCAGCGTTGCGTTGGCCGGCTCGAGTTGTATAACCGGCAAAGTCTGCGGCTCGTTAGGCGCGGCAACCACGCTGCCATCCCAGGCGGCATAGCCATCCCTGGAAACCGAAATATCGTGCATTCCCTCCAGCAGCTCGATGGTCGCGGGCGTCACTCCCACCTGTTCATCGCCGGCGAAAATAGCAGCGCCGGCGGGTTCCGACACGACCGTGATATCAGCCCAGCGCGGCACCAGCTGCACGTGTACGGTCTCGAGCTTTTCGAGGCCCGGCATGTTGACGACATCGACGAATGGCAGAAAGCGTGCCGATTCAACGGTCACAATGTGCCGCCCCGGCTCGAGCTCCAGTGGTCCGAACGGCGCCTTGCCAACTTCTGCGTCGTTGACGGTCACGATCGCATCAACCGGCGGATCGGTAATGACCAGTAGCTGCCCCGGTTTTTTGCGCATGCGCAGACTTACAGTCATCGATGGCTCATCACCAACGACGAAACCCTGATCGACATCGTAGTAGCCCTGCTTCCTGACTCTGACCGTGTACGTGCCCTTGCGCAGCAAGGTGCGATCACCAATGGGCAACCGAAACCAGCCGCCATCCACATTGAACATATCGGGCGCAGGCGGATCAATGTCGAACTCGATGGACCTGGCACTGAACAACAGGTAGGAAGCTATCAGCAGCGCCGTGAGCCCACCGCCGAGGATCATCTTTAACGGACTCGGCCGCGTCTCGGCAAGCTGCGCCGTGGTTGCGGCGGCGCGACTGAAAGCAGTTGGCGCGATGGCCTCATCTTCGGGCAACTCCGCCGCAGCAACTTCCGGCGGTTGCGTAACGTACGCGCTGTCCTCGAGGCGCACATCGAGCAGCAGGCGCTGCTCGGCGATCCTGACAAAAATGCTGCTGCCAAAGAACTGCAGTTCGTCACCGTCCTGCAGTC
>JBATID010000034.1:0-2272 GCA_049667545.1 Woeseiaceae bacterium | reverse complement strand
TTGACGCGGGCCTGGAGAAATTGCTGAGCAGTGTCCGTGGCAATGTCTACGTACTTGTGCCGGCGCTGATGCTGGTGTTCGGTGCCGGCAGCAGTTTCCTGGGACTGGCTTCCGAGTACCTGCTGATTATCCCGATCATGGTCGCGATGGCGACGCGGCTCGGCCTGTCGAAGGTGATCGGCCTCGCGATTGTCACGGTGGCCGTCAAAGCCGGCTACCTGTCGTCAGTGACCAACCCGATCCCGCTGAGCATCGCGCAGCCGCTGGTGGGCCTGCAGATATTCAGTGGCGCGGGCGTTCGTTTTGCGTTCTTCCTGGTCTTCCTTGCGACCGGCATCGTGTTTGTGCTGTACATGATTCGGCGTGAAGGCGTCAGCGCGACGACGTCACTGGAGATCAACCACGACGACTTGTCGCTGCGGCACAAGCTCGTGCTGCTGGCGCTCATCGTCGGCGTTGCGTTTCTCGTCTTCGCCTCCAATCGCTGGCACTGGGCCCATTCGCAACTGTCCGCGTACTACATCGTGCTGAGCATCGTTGCCGCAGCTGCCGGCGGCATCGCGCCGAGCGCCGCTGCGGAAGCGTTTGTCAGCGGCATGAAGAAGATCCTGATGGCAACGATGCTGATCGGCGTTGCCTCCGCCGTAGCCGTTGTGCTTGAAGAGGGCCGAATTCTCGATTCCATCGTGCACTCGCTGACCGGACTGATCGGCGGCGACAGCGCGTTCGTTGCGGTGGTCGGCATGTTTGTCTCGCAGCTGTTGCTGGATTTCCTGATTCCATCAACGTCGGGCCAGGCCGCGGTCAGCATGCCAATTCTTGGACCCCTCGGCCAGCTCACCGGTGTGAATCCGCAGACGACGGTGCTGGCGTTCCTGTTTGGCAACGGTATCACCAACATGCTGACGCCGACCTCCGGAACCTTGCTCGCGTATCTCGCGACCGCGCAGGTCGGCTGGGTCGAGTGGGCGCGCTTCATCGTTCGGCTGTGGGCGATCTACATCGTTATCGCCATCGCGTTGCTCGCGATCGCGGTCGGCATCGACTTTTGAGCCGCCGTAATACCGGGCAGCAGGGGGGAGCCGCAGTGGACGATGTGACGGCGCAAATCGATCTGGTGTTTGAGCGCGACGTCATGGTGCCAATGCGCGACGGCGCGCGCCTCGCGACCGACATCGTGCGTCCGCAGTTTCCTGGCGGTGAAAACGCCATGCCGCTGCCCGTGATCATGGAGCGCACGCCGTACGACAAGCGCGGGATCAGCCGGTCCGAGGTCAGCGTCGCAGATCCCAAGCCGGCGAGTCGCGTCGAGATCGCGACGTATTTCGCGCGCCACGGTTTCGCCGTGGTCATGCAGGATTGTCGTGGCCGTTACAACTCCGACGGCGAGTTTCACAAATACATAAACGAAGCCGAAGACGGTTTCGACACACTCGAATGGCTGGTGCAACAGCCCTGGTGCAACGGCAAGGTTGGCACAATGGGCCTGTCGTACGGCGCACACACGCAATGCGCGCTCGCGTGCCTGGCGCCGCCCGGGTTGGCCTGCATGTTCATGGATTCCGGCGGGTTCGCAAGCGCCTATCACGGCGGTATTCGTCGCGGCGGCGCATTTGAACTCAAGCAGGCGACCTGGGCCTATCGACATGCCTTAAGAAGTCCCGAAACGCTGGCTGACCCTGTCCGCGAAGCGAAACTTAAAGAAAAAGATATCCGCGAGTGGTTTCAGCGCATGCCCTGGCGGCCCGGTCATTCTCCATTGAGCGCCGCACCGGAATACGAAGAGTATTTGTTCGAGCAGTGGCGCGCCGGTACCTTCTCCGATTACTGGCGGCAGCCCGGTCTGTACGCCGAAGGTTATTACGATCGCTTTCCCGACGTGCCGACCGCGATCGTCGGCAGCTGGTACGACCCGTACGTGCTGACCTGCCTGACGAACTTCAGCGAACTCTCGAAACGGCATCGGTCGCCGACGCAATTGGTAATGGGTCCATGGACGCACGGCGATCGGTCCGCTACCTATGCGGGGGGTGTCGACTTCGGTCCGGAAGCGACGCTGGATAAAAATATTTCGGCGGATTACCGTGCACTGCGACTGGCCTGGTTCGATCGTTGGCTGAAGGGCACCGAACGGGAGCCAGGGCCGCCAGCCGTCCGGTATTTCCAGATGGGCGGCGGCAGTGGCAGGCGCAACGAAGCAGGCAGGCTGGATCACGGTGGCGGCTGGCGCAGCGCGACCGGATGGCCGCCTCCCGGAGCGCAACAACAGACC
>JBATID010000033.1:0-3282 GCA_049667545.1 Woeseiaceae bacterium | reverse complement strand
AACGTTTCCGTCGAGCTGGGCTCGTCGCCAAGCTCATCGCCAAGCTCGTCGAGATAACCGGGCACCGTACTCTTGCTGATAGCGCCAGCCGTGTACTGGCCGCGCACCGTATTAGCCCGCACATGCTCGGCTGATATCCGCTTCAACGAGCGCAATACCTTGATTTTTTCATCGCGTACCGCATCGTGATGCAAACTCGACGGTGGTTCCATCGCAAACAGGCAAACGAGTTGCAGCATGTGGTTCTGCACCATGTCCCGCAATGCGCCTACCCGGTTGTAGAACTCGCTCCGCCCGCCAACACCGAGGTCTTCGGCAACAGTAATCTGCACGTGGTCGATCGAGCCGCGGCGCCACAACGGTTCAAACAGCGAATTGCCAAAGCGCAGGGCGAGCAGGTTCTGCACCGTTTCTTTGCCGAGGTAGTGATCAATGCGGTAGACCTGATTTTCGTCGAAGCAGTCACCTACTGCATTGTTGATTTCACTCGCCGACGCATAGTCACGACCCACCGGTTTTTCCAGGACGATGCGGCTCTGCTCCGTGATCAGGCCATTGGACTTCAGCCCTTTGGCGATGGCGCCAAACAGACTCGGCGCCGTTGCGAGGTAGGCCACTCGAGTGCGCTGTTCATGCCCGGCCAGTTTCTTGACCAGGCGGCCCCAACTGTCGGGTGCAAACGCGTCGGCCTGTACGTAATGGATGCGCTTCCTGAACAGCTTCCAGTGCGCTGCATCGAATTCGCCATCGGGCAGGCTTTGCCGGAGCGACTTTTCAACGGACGCCAGGTATTTCTCCCGCGTCAGCACGCCGCGACTGGCCGCAATAATGCGGCTGTCGGCCGTGACCTGGCCGTCGCGGTCGCGGTGATACAGGGCCGGCAGTAATTTGCGCATTGCAAGATCACCGGTCCCGCCGAATATGATCAGGTCGAAGGTATCGACCGGAATGAGCTGAGCCATCGGGCTTCCTCGGAATAATTTAGTAATTTTACTACATTTTTCCCAAATGCACGCTTTTTTTACTGTTTTTTGTGATCAATTTGTGTAATTTTACTACATGCTGACGACCATAACGAACGCCCTGCCCGACCTGACGCCCTCTGAACAGCGCGTCGGGCGGTGGATTCTGCGGCATCCCAAGGAGGCCGCGAATACTACTCTTGCAAAACTGGCGATCGAATGCGAGACGAGCGAGCCTACCATTGTGCGCTTCTGCCGCCACGTTGGACTCAGTGGTTTTCGAGAACTCGCCATTCGGCTGACCGAGGCGCTAAGCAGCCCATCGACTTACGTGCACCGCAACGTCAGCGCCGACGATTCGATTGCCGACGCTGTCATCAAGGTCATGGATACGTCGATCCAGTCGCTGGTCGAAATGCGCGCGCAGCTCTCCTCGATGCCAGTTAATGAAGCGGTCAGCGCCATGAAAGATGCCCGGCAAATTGTGTTTGCCGGACTCGGTGCATCCGGGCAGGTTGCGCGAGACGCCAGCCACAAGTTCTTCAGGCTGGGCATTCCCTGCACCGCACTGCATGATACGACGATGATCCTGCAATACTCCGCCATCGCGGACTCGCGTGACGTCCTGGTACTGCTGTCGCACTCGGGTCGCTGGCAGGAGTTTGGGCGCGCGGCAAAGATGGCGCGCGAACGCGGCGCGACGGTCATCGCCATTACCAGCCCGGATTCGGTATTTGCCAGCGAAGCCAGCCTGTTGTTTCCCTGCAGCGTTGTTGAGGACACCAACATCTTCACACCGATGAGTTCGCGTCTCGCGCAGCTGGCGCTGCTGGATGCTATCCAGGTCGCTCTGGCGCTGGCACAGGGGGACGTGGCGGGCGACAATCTGCGCCGCAGCAAGGATGCGCTTTACAGCTCTTTATCCTGACATTTTGGCGTTTACTTGTGGTAGAGCGGAACTCCCGATAAGGGCGTACACTCGAACCGTCATGATGAAAGTCGACAATCCAACATCGCGCGACATTGCCGACCTTGCCGGTGTATCGCAGGCCACGGTGTCGAGAGCCTTGCGAAACTCGCCGCTTGTCCGCGAAGAAACGAGGAAGAAAATTGAGCAGATCGCGCGTGACCTGAACTATTTTGTCAACCGTAATGCCGCCGGTTTACGGACACAGCAAAGCAATACGATCGCGCTATTGATATTCGACGACACCGATATCACGGACGACACCCACGCGAGAATGAACCTGTTCTTCCTGTCGATGCTCGACAACATCACGCGATCGGCGGCGCGGCTGGGCTACGACGTCCTCGTTTCCCTGCAGCAGCTAACCGACGACTGGCACATCGAATACAAGGCAAGTCACCGTGCAGATGGTCTAATCCTTCTCGGCTACGGCGACTACGCCGAGTACGGTGAAAAACTCGCCGCACTGATGGCTGCGAACACCCATTTTATAATATGGGGCCCTCCCGTCAAAGACCTGCCCGGCCACTCTTTCGGCTGTGACAACGAGAACGGCGGATATCAGGCCACCTCGCACCTCATCGGTCTCGGTCGAAAACATATCGCGTATATTGGTCGCAAGGCCCGTCGCAGCCCCGAACACGCTGCGCGTTATGCGGGTTACGCGAAGGCATTGGACGAGGCCGGAGTGGCTCATAACGAGAATTTAAGAGAGCCTGCCGACAATTCAGAGGTTCAAGGCTATAAGGCGGTCCGGCGGCTTCTTGACAACGGTGATGCATTTGACGCGATATTCGCTTCGACGGATCTCATCGCGATCGGCGCGATGCGCGCACTGCAGGAAGCCGGCCTTCACGTTCCGGATGATGTGAGTGTTGTGGGATTCGACGACATGCCGCTCGCAGAGTATGTGACGCCTGCACTCACTACTGTACGGCAGAACGCCCGCTTGGCCGGCGACGGACTCGTCGAAGGCATTGTCAACCTGATCCAGGGCAAGCCCGTGACATCGCAGTTCATGGCGGTAAAACTGATTGTGCGGGAGTCCTGCGGAGGGAATGTCCAATCAACGTGACGCGCTGCGCTGCAAGCGCTGCAGATCGGCCAGTAGCACATCACCGCTCGGCGTGGCGTTTGTAAAATAGACGCCTGCGCCATGCGCCGGCACCGTTACGCGCGCCGGTGTTCCCTGCCCCGAAATCGACCATTGCGCGTCGTCATCAGCGCTCCTCCATTGCCCTGGAAACAACCATCCGCCCACGTCAAATTCGAGCACGTCGTCAGACTTGTTGAGTAATACGAGTGCGGCCTCACTGACGCCGTCTTTCTGGTAGACGCGCATGAATGCAGCGG
>JBATID010000032.1:0-3058 GCA_049667545.1 Woeseiaceae bacterium | reverse complement strand
GCGACCTTGGGTCTGACGAGTGATGCCGACTTCCCGGCGTCCGGTCTTGTTTCGTGGTCCATGATGAAGCGTTTGACGTCCCGAATGGCCACCGGCTCGTCGAGGTGACTGCGAATACAGGTCTGCTCACACAGGTGATCGCAGACCCGGCCGAGTATGCAGGCAGCGGGATTGTCGGCCCGGACGACTCGCAGCGCCTCGTCGATATCGCCATTACGCACAGCGCTCATGTACTGCGGTACGTTCTGATTCACCGGGCACTCATCGACGCAGGGTGCCTGAATGCAGTCGAACAAACCGAGTTCGCGCGATGTCTTGGTGTGCGACGTGTCAAACGTATCCTTGATGTATTGCGGATTACTGCTTATCTGTTGCGCGTAATGACTGAGATTGAGTTGCGCGGCTGCCTGGACATCGGCGTGGGCTACGTCAGATTCCGCGGATTTGAAAATAAAATCTTCGATGCTGGCCGCGCCCACGTAATCGAACGCAGCGTCGACCTCTTCAAGGTATTGCAGCAAACGCAGGTAACCGCCGGTTTTCAGCAGGTCGGAGCAGGCAGTGATCGTCTGCATACCCGCAGCGAGCAGGGCTGGCGCATTGAAGCAATTCGCGCCCGCCGAAAATGACATCGACAGCTCGCCGTCGAACTCCTCGGCCAGATCGTGCGCCAGGTTGACCGTGATGGCGTGCAGCGGGCGTCCGGAGAGATACATCGTCTTCTCGGCCGCATCGAACGTGGATCGGGAGTTCTCCACTTCGAGCGTGTTCGACAGTTTTACGCCAAAGTCGAGGCCACATGCAGCCGCGACTTTTCGCAGGTTTTTCAGCATTGGCACGGCGTCAGCGTATTTCAGGTCGTGCTCGAACGCGGCGTCCGGTACGACCACGTCCCGGTAGCCCAGGTCCTCGTTCAGCAGTTCGCGCACGCGCTCGGGCCCGAGCAGCGTTGGATTGCATTTCACGAGCGTGTGCAGGCGTCGCTCACGCAACAGGTAGGTGCTGATGCTCTCGATTTCCTGGGGCGGGCAGCCGTGCATGGTCGAGAGCGTGACGTTGTCCGAGAGGCGGTTCGGAATGTCCAGGTCACGGACGGCGGGGTAGAACCCGGCGATTTGCTCGACAAGGGCCGCTTTGTAGTCCGCGCAGTCCTGCACCTGGTCCAGGAACCACTGCATGTTCGGCTGGTGAATCCCCTCGAGGTTGTAGCCGACGCTGAGATTGAACACGATGCCCGGCCCGTCGCCCGGGAAGCCGAGCTTGTCGTGCAAAGCGTGGATCAGTACCCAGGCCCGCAGGTATTCGTCGAAGGACTGGTGGACTTTAAGTTCCTGCGACCATTCGACGTTGTAGCCCTCATCCTCCATGTCGATACAGGGCTTCGGCACATCCAGCACATCGAGGGTTTGCACCGTCTTTAGCTCGATGTAACGCGCACCGCACAACCACGCGACCACGATGTTCTGGGCCATCTGGGAATGCGGTCCCGCGGCAGGACCAAACGGAGTTTCCAGGCGATGGCCGAAAGCGCTTGTGCGAAAACGGTCATCTTCGCGCGGGATGAAAAAATGCTGGCGGGGGATGCCGAAAACAGAATCGCGGGCATCCAGTTCCGAGAATATCCACGCGATTAGTTGTTCTGCAGCTATCGGTTGGAACAACTCGGACATTATTGATCTCCTGCATGCATTGAACCGTTGCTGCCTAACGCATGGCTATACGCACTTGTCTCAGTATATCCGACGGATTACCTGTCCGGCCGGGCCCGCATTATGAGTACAATGATGATATTCGGATGTGGGGGACGAAGCTGTGAATCTAAAAATCGGATTATTGGGAGGCGGTTCCTGGGGAACCACCGTGGCGGCGCTGGTTGCGCGCAATACGTCCGTGACGTTGTGGGCGCGTGATGCGGCCCGTGTCGAAGAGATGAACACCCTGCACACAAACTCCAAATTCCTGCCGAATGCGAAGCTCCCGAAAAACCTGATCGCAACGACCGATATAGAGGAAGCGGTTGCCGGCGCCGATGTCATTGTCGTTGGCATTCCGTCGCAGGGTTTTCGCCACGTTCTCGAACAGATCAAAGATCATATCCGCCCATGGGTGCCCGTGGTCAGTCTGTCCAAAGGGCTGGAGCTCGACACGCACATGCGCATGACCGAGATCATCGAGGACGTGCTGCCCGGACATCCCGCGGGCGTATTGACCGGACCTAACCTGGCGCGAGAAATCATGGCCGGCTACGCGGCAGCCAGCGTTATCGCGATGGCCGATGAGACGATCGTGAAAGAACTGCAAAAGGTGTTCCATAGCGGGCTGTTTCGGGTTTATACGAACCACGATGTCATCGGCTGCGAACTGGGCGGCGTTCTCAAAAACATCATTGCGATTGCGGCGGGCATGGGCGATGGGCAGGGTGCCGGTGAAAACACGCGATCCGCTGTAATTACCCGGGGCCTTGCCGAAATCACGCGGCTGGGCGTGGCGATGGGCGGCGAG
Organism: Woeseiaceae bacterium; assembly: GCA_049667545.1. Lineage (GTDB taxonomy): Bacteria > Pseudomonadota > Gammaproteobacteria > Steroidobacterales > Woeseiaceae > UBA1847. The sequence continues at coordinate 556 of JBATID010000032.1, read as the reverse complement.
CCGCAGACATTCGCCGGCCTGACAGGCATGGGTGACCTGGTAGCGACCTGCACGAGCGCCCAGAGCCGGAACCGCACGGTGGGGTTCGAGCTGGGCAAGGGCAGGTCGATAACCGAGATTATCGACGAGATGTTCATGGTCGCCGAAGGCGTCAAGAGCGCGCCGACAGTTATGGCGCTGGCCAAAGAATATGGCGTGGCGATGCCAATTGCCGCCGAGGTCTATCAGGTTGTGCAGAACGCCTGTGATTCCAGGAGAGCATTTCGTGGCCTGTTGCGGAGCTCTGCCGGCGCTGAGTCCGATCCGGGTTAACCTGCCATGACTTCATCCAGATCACGTGTCGTCATTATTGGCGGCAACTTCGCCGGCCTGGTTGCCGCATCACGCCTGTCCTGTAATCACGACGTGACCGTTGTCGATGCACGTGCCGATTTTGAGTGGACGCCCAATATTCATGAAATCTTGTCGGGCGTAAAAGACCGCGATGGCGTGGTGTTGCCGCGCGCCGAGTGCGTTAGCCGTTACGGCCACACTTTCGTGCACGATGTGGTTACCC
>JBATID010000031.1:0-4746 GCA_049667545.1 Woeseiaceae bacterium | reverse complement strand
GGCTTTCTTCGCACCCTTACCGGGTGAAATGTCGTTCAAACGCATGTCAGGCTTCCTCTACCGATAACAGGTACGAAACACGGTTAATCATGCCGCGGTTTTCCGGCGTATCGATAACCGTCACCGTTTGATGAATCTTGCGCAGGCCCAAGCCGGCAATGCAGGCTCTGTGACTTTTCAGCCGCCCGAATTTGCTCTTGGTCAGCGTGACCTTCAGCTCTTTTGGTTTCGCCATGTTCTTGTCTCTAATGTCTCTATATCGCGCGCTACGTGCCCATCGGGGTACAAGGCGCGCTCCTACAAATTCGTTCCGACGCTTACGCCAGGATTTCCTTTATCTTTTTGCCGCGCTTGGCGGCGATAGCCTGCGGTGAATGTATCTCCGACAAGCCCCTGATCGTCGCGCGCACCACGTTAATCGGGTTGCGCGAGCCGTAGCTTTTGGCCAACACGTTACGAACGCCGGCCGCCTCGAAGACAGCGCGCATTGCGCCACCGGCAATAACGCCAGTACCTTCAGAAGCTGGCTGCATGTAGACCAGCGTGGCACCGTGACGGCCCTTCTTGGCGTACTGCAGCGTGTCGTTGTTCAAATTGATGTTGATCATGTTCTTGCGAGCCGCCTGCATCGCCTTCTGAATAGCGATCGGCACCTCACGTGCTTTGCCATAGCCGAACCCAACCTGGCCCGCTCCGTCGCCGACGACAGTCAGCGCGGTGAAACCAAATTGACGGCCGCCTTTCACTACTTTGGCGACACGGTTAACGGTGACCAGTTTTTCGATCAGGTCATCGCTCGGTTGATTGTGGTCGTTTCTAGCCATAATTCGGTCCTGGTGGCGAAAGTGCTACCAATATTCTCTCGATTAAAATTTCAATCCCGCTTCGCGGGCTGCGTCGGCCAGAGCTTTGACTCGGCCGTGATAACGAAAGCCCGAGCGATCGAATGCAACGCTGTCGATCCCGGCCGCTTTCGCCTTCTCTGCAATGCGTGCGCCAACAATTGTCGCAGCCGCGACATTGCCACCGTTCTTGATGCCCTTGCGAACCTCGGACTCAAGAGTGGACGCAGTCACAATCACCTGACCGGTTGTGCCACCGATAACCTGTGCATAAATATGCCGCGGTGTACGATGGATCGTCAGGCGATTGGCCTCCAGTTCACGGATCTTGGCGCGCGTTCTGCGGGCACGACGTAAACGATTTTGTTTTTTATCCAGCTTCATGGTTTTTTTACCCGGTTATTTCTTCTTCGCTTCCTTCAGCATGACGCGCTCGTCAGCGTATCGAACGCCTTTGCCCTTGTAGGGCTCCGGCGGCCGGAAGGCACGAATTTCTGCGGAAACCTGGCCGACCCTTTGTTTGTCAGCACCCTTGATAATGATCTCTGTCTGGCTCGGCGTCTCAACACTGATGCCCTCCGGCACTTCGTACTCCACCGGATGTGAGAAACCGAGCGTCAGGTTGAGCTTCTTGCCCTGCGCCTGTGCGCGATAACCAACACCGACCAGTTGTAACTTTCGCTCGAACCCCGTCGATACGCCCGTCGCCATGTTGGCAAGTATCGATCGCATCGTGCCGGCAATAGCCGTCGCGAATCGCGAACCGGAACGCGGTGCGAGTTTCAGCAGGTTGTCTTCCTGTGTCAGCTCGACCTCGGAGTTCAGCTCCAGCGACAGCTCGCCGTTGCCGCCCTTCAGGGTCACAACGTTGCCGTTCTGCTTGAAGTCGACGCCCTTGGGCAGCTCAATCGGCTCTTTACCAATTCTTGACATAGTCTTAAGTCTCTAAGTTAGCTTGGTTCTGCATCATGAAACGACGCAAAGAACCTCCCCGCCAATACCTTTTTCACGCGCCTGACGGTCGCTCATGACACCGGCCGACGTCGATACAATCGTCACGCCCAGTCCGCCCAGCACCTTCGGCAAGTCTTCTTTGCCGCGATAAATACGCAAACCCGGCTTGCTGGTGCGCTGGATCGTCTCGATGACCGGCACGCCCTCAAAATATTTGAGCTCAATAATCAGCTCTTTCTTGGCCCCGTCGCCGGCAGTCGAGTAGCCAACGATGTAGCCCTCATCCTGCAGTACTTTCGCGACTGCTTCCTTCACTTTCGAAGCCGGCATCGGCACGGATACCTTGCGTGCCTTCTGGCCGTTTCTAATGCGAGTCAGCATGTCTGCTATGGGATCGGTCATACTCATGTTCTGTCTCCGCCTACCAGCTGGCTTTCGTCAGGCCGGGGATTTCGCCGTTCATCGCTGCCTCGCGCAGCTTGTTACGGCCCAGTCCAAATTTTCGATACACGCCATGCGGCCGTCCCGTGATCGCACAACGATTTCGCTGGCGCGTCGGGCTGCCATCACGTGGCAAGTTATTCAGTTTCGCCTGCGCAGCAACCCGCTCTTCATCAGAGCTGTGGATGTTACGAATGATGGTTTTCAAAGCAGCACGCTTTTTCGCCTGCCTTGCAACCAGCTTGGCACGCTTGAGTTCGCGCTGAATCATCGATGTCTTGGCCATACTTGGTTTCCTGCCGCCTTATTTCTTGAACGGAAAATTGAACGCTTCCAAAAGCACCCGGCCTTCCGCGGGGTTGCGCGCCGTCGTCGTGATCACAATGTCCATGCCACGGAGCACGTCGATTTCGTCGTAGTTGATTTCCGGAAAAATGATCTGCTCCTGAACACCCAGGCTGTAATTGCCCTGCTTGTCGAAAGACTTCGGGTTCAGACCACGAAAATCACGAATACGCGGGATCGCAATGTTGACAAGCCGGTCGAGAAACTCATACATGCGCTCACGCCTGAGCGTGACCTTGCAGCCCACGGGCATGCCGTCACGAATCTTAAAGGTCGCAACCGACTTGCGTGACAACCGGGTAACGGGCCGCTGACCGGTGATTTTTTCCATGTCAGCGCGCGCGTTCTCCATGAGCTTCTTGTCGGTAGCCGCAGCACCCACACCCATGTTGACCGTGATCTTGGTGATCTTCGGCACTTCCATCGGATTCTTCAGGCCAAGCTTCGTCTGGATCTCGCCAGCGAGCTCATTCTGATATTTTTCCTGTAATCTCGACATCAATTTATCTCTGTATCTACTTGTGCCTGTGGGAGCGCGCCTCGCGCGCGATCGCGGCCAAGGGCCGCTCCTACACAATCAAATATCGACTACGTCACCGCTCTTGAAGACGCGTACCCTGGTTCCATCCTTCTGCACCTTAAAACCCACTCTTTCGCCCTTTTTGGACTTCGGGTTAAACAGCAGAACGTTCGAAATATCCATCGGCATTGCCGTATCTCGAATGCCACCCATTTCACCGATGTTCGGATTCGGCTTGATGTGCTTCTTCGCCAGGTTCACGCCTTCCACCAGCACGCGGCCATCATCAAATACCTGCAGGACGGTGCCACGACGGCCTTTGTCCTTGCCGGTTTTTACGACTATTTCATCGCCTTTCTTAATCTTGTTCACTTAGAGAACCTCGGGAGCCAGCGAAATTATCTTCATAAACTGACTGGTACGTAGCTCGCGTGTAACCGGGCCAAAAATACGTGTGCCGATCGGCTCAAGTCGGGCGTTCAACAAAACGGCCGCATTACCATCGAAGCGAATCAACGAGCCATCCGGACGACGCACACCCTTGCGAGTGCGTACGACGACGGCGTTGTAAATTTCGCCTTTTTTAACTTTGCCACGCGGAATAGCGTCCTTGACGCTAACCTTGATGACGTCGCCCACGCCGGCGTAACGGCGCTTCGAGCCACCCAGCACCTTGATGCACTGAACGCGGCGAGCACCGGAGTTATCCGCGGCGTCCAAAACTGTCTGCATCTGTATCATGACTGCATCCTAAGAGTTATGACTTATCCACCGCCCGCTCAACAACGTTGACGACGGACCAGGACTTGTTCTTCGAAATCGGACGGCCCTCGGCAATCGCCACGCGATCACCAGCCTTGCACTCGTTCGACTCGTCGTGTGCAAGCACCTTTGAAGTAAGACGAATGTATTTGCCGTAAACCGGGTGCTTGACCAGTCGCTCGATTGCGACCGACACGGTCTTGTCCATCTTGTCGCTAACGACGTGACCGACGACCGTTCGTTGCGCTTTCTTTTCTTCATTCATTTGCTGTCACCCGCTGCGCGTTTGACTTCATTCAAAATCGTCTTAACGCGCGCAATAGCTTTCCGGACGCGACCATGCTCATGGTTGTGCGTCATCTCGCCGGTTGCGTGCTGCATCCGCAGGTTGAACTGCTCGCGGCGCAGAGCGACGAGCTCGTCGTTAAGCTCTTCTACCGATTTACTACGAAGATCAGCTGCTTTCATTACATCACCTGCCGTCTTACAAACGTGGTCCCGAACGGCAGCTTCGCGGCCGCCAGGCGAAATGCCTCACGCGCGATCTCCTCGGAAACACCTTCCATCTCATACAGGACTCGTCCAGGCTGAATCTGGCAAACCCAGTACTCAACATTGCCCTTGCCCTTACCCTGGCGAACCTCAAGCGGCTTCTTGGAGATCGGCTTGTCGGGAAACACCCGTATCCAGATCTTGCCGCCACGCTTGATGTAACGCGTCATCGCACGACGAGCCGCCTCAATTTGACGCGCGGTCAGTCGACCTCGATCCGTCGCCTTGAGTCCAAACTCTCCGAACGAAACATTACTTCCGCGCAGCGCCAGGCCGCGGTTGCGTCCTTTGAACTGCTTGCGAAACTTTGTTCTTTTTGGCTGTAGCATT
>JBATID010000030.1:0-2006 GCA_049667545.1 Woeseiaceae bacterium | reverse complement strand
CCCACTGCTGTCCCACTTAGCGCAATGAAAAAGGCCTGATTCGAGTGCTCTTGTTACAATGTTGTTGTGAAGCAAATCATTGATAACAGGAGAGGAATCAGGCCATGGCCTACAATACTAGCGTACTTTCTCAGTTACTAAAATCACTGCCGAGACATGAGTTCGAGAAGCTGGCCAATGGCTGTGATGGCCAGCGTCGCAGTGATGCCTTGACGCGCTGGTCGCAGTTTGTGGCGCTGGCGATTGGCCAGTTAGCCGGTCGCCGAAGTCTGCGCGATATTGAGGCAACACTGCACAGTCAGGGACATCATCGTTACCATCTTGGCAGTCAGTCGATCAGTAAATCGGCCTTGAGTCGAGCGAATGAACGGTTGGATTATCGGTTTTATGAGAGCTTGTTCCAGCGCCTGTATCAACGTTGCCTCAGCAACCGACGTAGTCATGGATTCCGCTTTAAGAACAAGCTGTTTTCGCTGGATGCCTCCTTGCTCGATGTATCGATGAAAGTGTTCCCGTGGGTCAGCTTCGGTCGCAGAAAATCGGCGTTCAAGTTGCACCTGGGCCTGGATCATGACGGCCTGATCCCGGCCTTTGCCTGCGTGACTGCGGGCCGGGTCTCGGAGATGAAGCAGGCGCGCCGCATGGATTTTCCCAAAGGCAGCGTGCTCGTATTTGATAAAGGTTATAACTGCTATCGCTGGCATAATAGTCTGACAGAGAAGGGTATTTTCTTTGTCAGCCGCCTGCGTGGCAACGCGCAATACCGGGTGCTGCAGCGGCGTGCGGTCGGCACCGACAGCGGTGTTACCAGCGATCAGACCATCGAATATACGGCGCAGCGCAAAGATGGCGAGCCGCTCAAACCGATCCGCCGCATCGGTTACCGCGACCCTGAAACGGGCAAGCACTACGTTTTCATTAGCAACCAGTTCACTTGGTCAGCGAAAACCATTGCCGATATTTACAAGCAACGCTGGCAGGTTGAGCTGTTCTTCAAATGGATCAAACAGAATCTCAAGATCAAAGCCTTTCTCGGTACCAGCGAGAACGCTGTAATGACGCAAATACTGTCAGCCTTGTGCGTGTATTTACTGCTGGCCTTTTTGAAGTTCCAATCGAAGATCAGTAAGAGCCTTCAGCAAATAATCCGTTTATTGCAACTCAACCTGTTCGCACGGCGGTCATTGCTTGCCCTTTTACAACCCTCGGACCAACGCGGCTTACCGCCGCCCCAGCTAAAACTCGGGCTAGTGAGAAATTAAGTGGGACAGCAGTGACTCTGACCCCATTACCGCAAGAAATGTACTCTGACCCCTTTTAGAGGTTTGGACGTGATCTAGAACTGATCTTCCGGCATTTCCATCGCTGAGCTGCTGTCCGACGTGGCGGCTTCCAGGTAGCCGGCGGACCGCGGCAAAATTTCTTCGGCATAGAACCTTGCCGTGATGATTTTCGCTTTGTAGAAGTCGGCATTGCCCTCCTTGCGCGCGAGCTTGCCGTGCGCAACCGCGGCGGCACGTCCCATTTGCCAGGCGCCGATCACCGTGCCGGCCAACATCAGGTAGTCGTACGCGGCCAGGTAAACGACAGCCGGCTCATCCTGCGCTTTGCCGAGTAGCCAGTTGGTCGCTTCTTCGAGCCGGTTCCTGCCCGTTGCCACGGCGTGCCGGATGCTTGCAAAATCCTCGCCGCAGCTTGCAAGGCTGGCATCGAATTCAGCCATTTCCTTGAGCAGGCGTTGCATTCCCAGGCCGCTGTCCGCGAGGACTTTCCGTCCGACCAGGTCGTTGGCCTGGATGCCGGTTGTCCCCTCGTAGATCGTCAGTATCTTGGCGTCCCGCATGTATTGCGCCGCACCGGTTTCCTCGATGAATCCCGTGCCGCCGTGAACCTGAACGCCAAGCGATGTCAGTTCCTGTGCGACTTCGGTCATCCACCCCTTGACGACGGGCGTCAGCAATGCAGATCGTTCGAGCGCGCCGGCCCGCATGCTGTCTCTTATACAC
>JBATID010000029.1:0-10519 GCA_049667545.1 Woeseiaceae bacterium | reverse complement strand
GCCGGCTTTCTCTTTGGCTGGACACACGACAAGTCGCTCGAAGAGTGCGCGAAATACGGCACGTACTGCGCAACGAAGGTTATCCAGCAGTTAGGTGCCCGCATCGAGCCGGGCCTGCTAGACGACTTTGACTAGATCGTCTTGAAGAGCCACGCCGCCAACCTCATCGACAATGCCAACCACTAATGAGCGCACCGGTGCCTTGCTGTCGTCGAGTATCTGTCGAGCACCACTGCCCTCATCGAGTATTAGTACCGTCTCACCAAAACCGGCGCCGATTGCATCGATGGCAATGATGTAACGGCCGGTGGGTTGCCCGTTCGCGTCGAGCCGTTCGGCAACAAGCAGCTTGCGGCCAGCAACGATCGGGTGATGAATGGTCGACACGACATTGCCTGTAATGCGGCCGAGGATCATCCGCGATCGCCCTCGGGCGGATTGAGCTGCACTTCATCAACCAGCCCGACGATGGCGTCGTCAACCGGCACGAACGAGGGGTCGAGGGTGAGCGCGGCTTCACGGCTCGCCACCCAGTAGATAACCTGGCCGGGACCCGCCATGCGCGTGCCATCGGCGCAGACGAGCGGCTCACCCTCAGGTTGGCCGTTGCGATCAAGTGGCTGAATCCACAGCAACGGTGTGGCAGACAGTTCGTCGACCAGCATCGAAGGCACCACCGTGCCAATTACGCGTCCCAGGAGCATGCAATTTCCTCCGGGTATTCAGCGCCACGTGGCTCGAAGGCCGGACACTGGCCAAAGCGCGTACCGTGCCCGAGCAACGAGCGCAGCCCGGAGTCGAGTCGTGGCAACAGTGTCCGGGCAAGCAGCTGGTCGCCGGCCCGGTCCGTGCAGATCGAGATCGCGGTTTCCGCGTCGGTCAAATCACCGCTCATCAACGCCACGGCGTGGCCTCCGAGGTCATCGGCCAGCCGAACTTCTGAGAGGATCACCGGCGTACTCTTGATGGCGGCGTCAACCGCGGCCAGTAGTGCCGGCGAAGAACGAGTCTCGATCACCGCCAGCGCATCGCCCTGCAGCGCGAGGCGCGTGCCAAGAACCGCATCGTGGAGGGCCGGATGAACGTCACCGAGGAAAACGCTGCCTTTCAACGTGCCCTCTTTTTTGCCCAGTTCAACGCCAACCGTGAACGCCTCCTCCGTACTCGCAACGCTGCCACCTACCAGTATCAGGAAGCGCCCCGGATGGACCGTTCCACACCGCAGCAATGCAATCGGCGAACGTTTGACCATCAGGTCACTCGCGAAGACGCCGGCGGAAATGGTTTCGAATTCCAGTAACGCCATGGCTCCGTGTCGTTTTATCTTCGGCGCCATTCGGGTCAGACGATGCGGAAGTGATCGACGAGGACACAGCGTCGCAACCGGCTGAAGGCAACCGACCCGGTCAGGCCTTCGCCCGTCGGACTGGCGATAGTAAAGCTCGTGTGACCTTCACCGCCCTCTCCCAGTCCGGCATAGAACGGGCCATTCTTGGTGAAAATGCTCGTGTTAATGGTCCGCGCCATGCGGCTGAGCGCATCAATGTCGCGTGAGTACATGCCTGCCGAGTGGCCGAAGCCATGTTCGGCCTCCCTGGCCAACTCGATGCCCCGATCGACATCAGGCACAGCAGTGACCGGCAGAACCGGCATCATTTGCTCGGTCCAGACCAGCGGGTGATCGTTCGGGACGCGTGCGACCAGCAGTGGCGGATCGCCGCTGCAGGAAATGCCGGCACGATCGAGTATCTCACTGGCGTTTTTCCCGATGAGGTCTTTGGCCACCACCGCACGCCGGCGCGGCCCGCGCTGTTCGCTGAAGATGACTCGTTCCACGCGACGCAGTTCGCCCTCGTTCAGGACGTACGCGCCGTGCCGACTCATGTTACGCAGTAACTCATCGACGATGGTTGCTACAGCGATGACTTCCTTTTCATCGGTGCACACGATGTTGTTGTCAAAAGAAGCTCCGGCAATGATGCCGCGCGCGGCGTGGTCGAGGTTGGCCGTCGCATCGACCACGACCGGCGGGTTCCCGGGGCCGGCACAGATTGCGCGCTTGCCACTGGTCATTGCCTGGCGCACCACGCCACTGCCGCCGGTAACGGCCAGGAGCCGGATGCCGTCGTGGGTCATCAGTGCCTGCGCGGATTCAATGGTGGGCTCGGCCACGGCGGTGACGAGGTTGGCCGGACCGCCCGCCCGCAGGATCGCCTGGTGCAGCAAGCGCACGTTGGCCATCGAGCACTGCCGCGCGTTCGGGTGCACGTTAAAAACGACGCTGTTGCCGGCCGCTACCATTGCGATGGTGTTGCAGATGATGGTTGACGTCGGATTGGTCGTCGGCGTTATCGAGCCGATCACGCCGTACGGCGCGTACTCGGTCAGCGTCAGGCCGTTGTCCCCTGTGACGGCGTGCGGCGCGAGCGCTTCGATGCCGGAGGTTTTGCGCGCGACGAGCCTGTTCTTGATGAGTTTGTGTTCCGCACGACCCAGCCCGGTCTCGCGATGCGCATGACGGGCCAGTTGTTCAGCATGCTCGAGCATCGACTCACGAATGGATGCGATGATCAGTTTGCGCCGTTCGAGCGACAGTCCGTCAAGCTGTCGGAACGCAATGCCAGCAGCTTCCACGGCATCATCCACCGTGGCGAAAATGCCTTCGCCGAGTGCCTCGCGAGGAGCGCCAGGCGTTTCGCTGCTGTTTTCAAAGACCGGCGACGTTGCGACGTCCCGGGCCAGGAGGCGCTCGGCGAGACGGGTGGCGATAATCTCCACCTGCCGGTCGTTCAGAAGGCTGGCGTTCCCGCCTGGTGAACTCATCCGTCAGACTCTCCCTTGCGGTATTTTTCGTCGCCTTCGATCTCCCAGCTGTCGACGATTGCCATGACAACGGCATCCACCGGTTTCTGGTCGGTGCGCTCGGTTTGCCTGGCGGAGGAACCGCTGGCATAGAGCACCATTTCTCCGACGCCGGCGCCAACGGCGTCCACGGCCACGACCGAGCCGCCCGCCGGTTTATTGTCGTACCGCCAGTCGCCCAGCATCAGGAACCGCAAGCCAACGAGCTTGGAGTCCTTCTCGGTGGCGACAACGGTGCCGAGTACTTTCGCGAGTTTCACGGCAGCACCCTTCCCCCGGCCACTACTTCTTGGCCGATTCGGTGCGACCCAGCGGGATCGTCATGTCGACACCACTGTGAGGCCGTGCGATGACGTGCACGGCAACAACGTCGCCCACGCGGGCGCCCGCAGTGCGTCCGGCATCACAGGCCGCCCTTACCGCAGCAACGTCGCCGCGCACAATCGCCGTTGTGTAACCGCCGCCGGTTTTTTCATAGCTCACGAGCTCGACCTTGGCCGCTTTGACCATTGCGTCGGCCGCCTCCACCATGGCCGGAAAACTCCGGCATTCAATCATTCCTAATGCTTCTGACATCGACTTGCTCCTCGCAATCGGGCCGTAACGGCCGCGTTAATTTGTGCAACCACAATCTGCTAAAAATTACTTAACCGTTTTGCCGGTGACCGCCTTGATCGCCTGCGTTGCGGCTTCGTGCGCAACCACCACGTCCTTTTCCTCGCCGCCGATATACACGCGGCCGAAACTGCCGACGGCACGGACTTCGAGAATATTGATATCCGCCGCTTTTTCGGCCTCGTTCGCCGCCAATGCAGCGTAGGCGGCCGGCTCGACCTCAAGGACGAACAGCGTCTGCCCGGCGAGAATCATGTTGCCGTGGCGAAACCGGTTGATCAGCATGGTCTGCGAGTCCTCGAGGTGCCGGACCACCTGGTTGGCAACAACCCGGGGTTTGTGGCGGTCTTTCTCCTGGAGGCCCAGTGAGTCGAGAATCGCCTGCCCCGCCTGCCGGACGTCGGCCTGGCTTTCGGAGTGCAGCTCGAGCATGCCGTAATGACGTTCGACGACCTGCATTCCTGCGGTGACGTCCGTCGACTTCAGCGCGACATCCAGCACATGGTTGATCGCCATCCCCGGGGCGATCTCAACGAACAGGCTCGCCTGCCCCACTTTCGGGAGGTAGCCCTGCGAGATCGTTGCCTGGAAGGACGCAAATTGCGGCTGCAGTGAATCAAGAAAAACGTAGGCTCTCAGATCGATCATGTGTCCAACTCCTCAGGCATTCATACTTGTCGATTTTGCTTCTCGCACGATGCCAATACTGGCGCTCGCTCCCAGCCGGGTAGCACCCGCCTCGATCATCGCTTTGGCATCGCTGTAGGAACTGATGCCACCCGAGGCCTTGACCTCCATCCCGGCGCCGCGAACAACCTCCGCCATCAGCGCGACATCGCTCACCGTGGCACCGCCGGTCGAAAAACCGGTCGACGTTTTCACAAAATGCGCACGGGCTTGTCGCGCGAGTTCCGAGGCGCGCCGTTTCTCGGCGTCGCTTAACAGCGCTGTCTCCAGGATGACCTTGCACACGGCATTGCCATCGACGCAGTCCTCGACGACCGTTCGGATGTCCCGCAGCACCAGCGCATCGTCACCGCTCTTGAGCGCGCCGATGTTGATCACCATGTCAATCTCGCGGGCGCCGTTGCGAATGGCGCGACGCGCTTCCATCGCTTTGATCGCCGGCTCATTGGCACCCAGCGGAAAACCGACGACGGTGCACGTGAGTACCTCGCTACCACGGAGCAGCTGGGCCGCCAAAGGTACCCAGGTCGGGTTCACGCACACCGACCGGAAATTGAATTCGAGGGCCTCGGCGCAGAGCGTCCGAATCTGCTCTTCCGTTGCGTTCGGCTTGAGCAGGGTGTGGTCGATGTAGCGCGCCAGGTCACCCGGGATGCTTCCCGGCTGCTCCGCCGGGGCGACGCTCGTTAAGCCGGTGGCACCAAGACGCACGAATTCGCGGGCCGTGTCCGGATTCTCACCCACGCAGGGACCGGCAGGATCAGAGTTCGCCAGGGGCCCCATGATTTGCTGCAGCCGGGCCACGACCCGGTCGAGATCCTGGTCGGACAGGCTCAGCTCGGGACCCTGATCGGCAAACATCGTGACGCGCTGCAGGTGGCGCGCCTCGGTGCACTCGGTCGCGAGCCAGATATCAACGATCTGCTTTGCCAGGCTTCCGCCGATCAGCCCGGCACCGAGCGTCAGGACGTTCGCATTGTTGTGTTCGCGGCTGTTGCGAGCGCTCGACAAATCATAGGCCAGCGCCGCGCGCACGTTCGGCACCTTGTTGGCGACCATGCAGGATCCGATCCCGGCGCCGTCGATCATGATGCCAACATCCGCTCGTCCCTGGGACACGGCATCCGCCACGGCGCGCGCGAAGACCGGGTAATCAACAGCTTCATGAGATGAAGTACCCACGTCCTCGACCTGGTGGCCGGCCTTCTGCAGATGAAGTACCAGGCTGCTCTTGAGGTCAAAGCCGCCGTGGTCCGCGCCGATCGCAATGCGTTTCGGGGCGCTCATGCCCAAACCGCCGAATCGTCAGCCTTGCGGGTGGGCCGTGTGGTCGCGGTTGCACCCGTTTCGGCGTCCAGCACCTCCTGCAACTTCATGACATGAAGTCGCAGGCGCTCAAGCCCTAGTTTGGTCATGCGAAATTCCGTCACGGAGCGGCGCCCCTTCATTACCTTGCGTATCTGGATATAGCCAACGTCGGCCAGCTTGCGGGTCTGCACGTGCAGGTTGCCATCAGACAGGCTGGTTGCGCTTTTCATTTCTGTGAAGGACACGGGCGCACCGGGTACCAGGGTGGCCAGGATGCCGAGGCGACAGGGGGCGCTGATCATTTCGTCGAAGTGAAGTTTCACGGTCTGCTTAACTTTATTTCGCAAAGTATCCGGCTTGAAAGCGCCCCGTGTCAAGCGTTATTCGGGGGTCGGCGGGCGACGTACTTTATATTATGAAGTTATTTGTGCACCCGACGACGGCTATCGGCCGGCATCGACGGTTTCGAGGGCGACCAGGATCATTTCGTCAAAGGTGGTCGCCCGCTCGTCCGACGTCAGGTGCTCGCCGGTACGCAGGTCATCGCTCACCGTGCAGATCGCCAGCGCCTCGGCGCCGTTTTCGGCCGCGATCGGGAAAATGCCCGCTGCTTCCATCTCGAGGCCATAGACATTGAATTTCGCCATGGTCTCGAACATGTCGGGATCCGGCGTATAAAACAGGTCAGCCGAAAAGAGATTGCCGACGTGAAAACGGATGTTTTGCGCGCGGGCCGCGTTGACCGCTTTCTCTACGAGATCGTAGCTCGCCAGTGCTGCAAGGTCGTAGCCGCCGAAACGCATGCGGTTGCAGTTGGAGTCGGTACTCGCGCCCATGCCGATAATGACGTCGCGTAGCTTCACGTCAGGGTGCGACGTGCCACAGCTGCCCACGCGAATGACGCGCTTCACGCCGTATTCGGTGATCAGCTCGGTGCAATAAATCGACGCGGACGGAATGCCCATGCCGTGTGCCATGACCGAGACGGCCCGGCCTTTGTATTCGCCGGTGTATCCCCACATGTTGCGCACGTCGGTCACGCGTCTTGCACCGTCAAGGTAGGTATCCGCGATGTACTGGGCGCGCAGCGGATCACCAGGCATCAGCACCGTGTCAGCGAAGTCGCCGGGTGCCGCGTTCATGTGTTTAGTCGCCATAAGCTCCTCTGCTTACCAGTTTGCCCATTCACCACCTGCTTTGGGCGGACATGCCGCCATCAACGCACAGGTTGGCGCCGCTGATCCAGCGCGCCACGGGACTGAGCAGAAACAATACCGCGTCGGCGACATCAATGGCAGACCCGACGCGCTCCAGCGGCGCTCGGCCAGGGTGACCAGCGCTGTCTCGCCCGTCAAATCCAGCAATTCGCTTGTGGCACGTATTTTTTCCCGCTTCGCCCTGTTCCCCCGCACGTTTGTCGCGGTATTGTCGCCGGATGCGTAACAAACCAAAACCACGATCGGAATTCTGGACGTCGGAACGCTGCTACATCACCGAGCTGCTGAACGACGTCGAACTGCCGGAAGTATCGCTCGCCCGCGCCCGCGTTGAGCCCGGCGTCACCACAGAACTGCACGCAGTGTCAGTCGCCGAATGGTACGTCCTCGAGCAGGGTCAGGGCCTGATGCAGGTCGGCAACGGGGTGCCGTTTGCCGTGCAAAACGGCGACACCGTTGCGGTGCCGAAAAATACCGCACAACAGGTCACCAACACCGGTCGCGACGACCTCGTATTTCTCTGTGTTTGCGTGCCAAAATTTTCGCAGGAATGCTACACCTCGCTGGAGTAACGGCGTTATACTTTGCGGCTAGTCAATCTGGAGACCTCCAATGCGTGGCAAAAAAACAACACCAAACCATAATTCCTCCGCCCGGTCATTGCTGGGCCTTGCGACCGCAGTCGCTCTAACCGGCCTGGCCGCGGGTCCTGCAGCCGCGCAGGAACCCGGCATACTCGAAGAAATCGTCGTCACGGCGCAGAAACGCGAACAGACGCTGCAGGAAGTGCCCGCGTCGGTTTCGGCAATCTCCGGAGAGACCGTCCGGGATTACCTGGGCTCCGCGGAGAACGTTCGTGCTCTGGCGAACCGCGTCCCCAGTCTGAGCATCGAGTCGTCCAACGGCCGCACGCAGCCGCGCCTCTATATTCGCGGCATGGGCAATATCGACTTCGACAATAACGCGTCACAGCCTGTCGGCATGGTGTTCGATGAAATTTTCCTGGAGAACAACGTCCTGAGAAGCTTGCCGCTCTATGATATCCAGCGTGTCGAAGTCCTTGCGGGCCCGCAGGGGTCGCTGTTCGGACGCAATAGCAACGCCGGCATCGTCAAGATCGACTCGGTGAAGCCATCATTCGATAAAGGCGGCTACGTGAGTGTCGCATACGGCGAACGCGACACGATGGCAGCTGAAGCGGCGGTCGGTGGCCAGATAGCTGACAGAGCCGCTGCCCGACTCGCGGTGAAGTATCAGACCCGCAGTAACTGGATCGACAACACGGTAAACGGGCCTGGCGATGATTTCGGCGAGTTTGACGAGTACGCGTACCGGCTGCAGCTCCTGTTCGAACCGAATGACGACTTCAGCGGTCTTTTCAAGGTTCACGGCTTCCACCAGGAAGGGTCGCAACCGCAGGTGTTCTACGCCAATGCCATCGAGCAGGGCAGTAAAGGCCTGCGCTCAGGCTTTGACGAGACCGTCGTCAGTCATGACGGAGCTGCTCTGTGTGAATCGCTGAACAAACCTGCTTGCGCGGGCATGGACCTCGACCACATCGGTTTCGCGGCCAACCTGAAGTGGGACCTTGGCGACAATTCGTTCACGTCGATTACCGGTTACGACTCCGTAGAAAACTTCCAGTCCACCGACGTCGATGGTGGTGTCCTCGATTTCAATATTGGCGCCCTGGGCTCAGCCGGGTTCTTTTCGACTGCCACGGGTGACGGCCTTGACGATCACCACCAGTTAACGCAGGAATTGCGTTTCGCCGCCGATGGCGACAACACTTTCTGGCAGGTCGGCCTCTTCTATCTCGACGAAGAAATCGACGTCAAGACCTGGGATTTCGGCAGCGGCGCCCAGGATATCGTCAACCAGGCGACCGAGTCGCTCGCCGTGTTCGGTCAGGTCGAGTACTCGCTCAGCGACCGGTTCGCGGTAATCGCCGGTGTGCGCTACACGGATGATGACAAGAAACTGCAAGTTATACCGGGCATCAACTCCACGTCGCCTGCCGATAGTATTGCGGTTGACGACAGTTATGCGAGCTGGGACCTTGCATTCACCTTCGACGCGAACGAAGAGGTGAGCCTGTATGGCCGCGTCGCCAATGCCTCGCGTGGCCCCGTGACGATAGGACGCTTCGGCTTCACGAGCGCCGCGGACACTGAAACAACCAACTCCCTGGAGTTCGGCTTCAAAAGCAATCTTGGTGGCGGACGTGCTCGATGGAATGGGTCAGTCTACGCATTTATCAACGACGACCAGCAGCTGACGGCCACGGGCGGCGTCGGCAATGCCAACCGGCTGTTGAATGCCGACAAGGTCAAAGGTAATGGGTTTGAAACGGACTTCGAGGCGCTGATCACGGATAACTTCCTGCTGGTCTTCAACGCCAGCTACAACAAGACCGAGATCGACGATCCGAATCTGCTCGACGAGCTCGCGGGAGCGGCACCAGGCGTTACACCGCTCGATCCGATTGTCGACACCACGCGTATCGGTGGTTTCGGTTTTCCGGTGACCGACGTTTCGATCGACGGCAATCCCCTGCCACGTACGCCGGAGTGGACTTTCAACCTGATCATGCAGTACTCAATACCGCTTGAAAAAGGTGAGGTCTATATCAACAACGATTGGAACTACCGCGACGAATCAAGCCTGTTCCTGCATAAAACTGTTGAGTTCGTGGCTGATTCGCGGGTGCTCGGTGGGCTGCGGGTTGGTTATCGTACGGATAGAATTGACGCTGCGATCGTTGGCCGGAATATTACGGACGAACTCACCGTTGACGGCGGCATCAACTTCAACAACCTCACTGCATTCATCAATGAACCCGCGTACTGGGGTGTTGAACTTCGCTACGACTTCGGCGACTGATATTACTCACCAGCTAGCAATAAAAGCCCGGCTATTCGCCGGGCTTTTTTGCATGGCGCTGCCACTGCTCAGTGCGTGCCCGGAAGTTGAGCGGGAAGAAGGACCAAAGCCGGTGGTTATCGGCAAGCTCGAGGACGCCGATATTCGCGAAGCGAGCGGGCTGGCACGCTCCTATCGCCAGGACAACGTGCTGTGGACCATTAATGACAACGGTGCCGATGAGTGGGTGCATGCCATCAGCCCGCGCGGCGCGCGCCTTGGCGAATTCGTTCTGAAGAAATCGAAAAACGTTGACTGGGAGGACCTCGCCTCGTTCACGCTGGACGATGAACCCTATCTCCTGATCGCCGACATCGGCGACAACGAGGCCAAGTACAAATCCCGCACGCTGTACGTGGTAAGTGAGCCGCCAGCCAAAAAGAAGGACCAGGAGAAAGTCGACTGGCAAGTCGACTTTCGTTACCCCGATGGTCCCCGCGATGCCGAATCCGCGGCTGTCGACATCGACAACCAGCGAGTGCTGGTACTTTCGAAGCGAGATATTCCGCCGGTGCTCTACGAATTGCCGCTGCGCCCGGACGGTAACAAAACCCTCACGGCGCGGCGGCTCGGCACAATAACGAGCCTGCCACGACCGTCGCGCCAGGACGTTGAATTTGCGCCGAAACTCAATGATTGGTACTGGCAACCGGTCGGCATGGATATCTCGGATGACAACCTGGCGGCTGTCATACTCACGTATCGCGCCGTCTACTATTACACGCGGCTGCCAGGGCAGGACTGGCTGGTCGCACTGAATGCAAAGCCGCAGCGAGTCAGTATCGGCAACTTAAGGAACGCCGAGGCCATCGCGTTTGGCGATCGCAGGCGCACCGTCATTGTTACCGGCGAAAGCCGGCATTCACCGGTACTCGCCATCGACTTCAACGAGGATTCGACGGAATGAA
>JBATID010000028.1:0-15169 GCA_049667545.1 Woeseiaceae bacterium | reverse complement strand
AGCTCGGGCTCTGCCTCTGGCTCATGTTCGAGCTCGGGCTCAGTTTCGGGCGCGGGCCCGGCCTCGAGTTCGGTTTCCGTTTCGGGTGCGGGAGCGTCTTCGGGTTCAAACCGGGGACCCTCTGCAGCCTCAGGTTCCGCACCTGGCTCCACCCCCGACTCGAGAGCTGACAGCGATTCCGCTTCCGCCGCCTTTTGGGCCTGGCGCTCACGGTCCGCCTGCAGCTGCTCGAGGATGGGCGAATTGACGATAATCATGCTGACCGCATCGTCCGGTTCCGATGTGAATTCGCCGTGCGGCGTATCGTCGTAATGGCGTTCGGCCAGCTCGAGCTCGACTTCATGTTCATCGATTATCTCGAAGCCGGCGTTGGCCTGTTGAATACGCTGCTCCAGTTCCGGCGCGGCTCTGACCGGCCTGCCGGCAATCACCGCGTCACGCATGCGATTCAGCTCATCGATACTGCGCTGCAGCAGGTCTTCCACGGCCGGTGTGGCTTTGACACGGCGGTCGTCGACCGAAATCAGCAAGGTTTCGATCTCGTGGCTGAGATTGCCCATGGCCGAAATTCCGGCCATCCGGGCGCCGCCCTTGAGCGTATGGAGGTGCCTGCGAAGCTCGCCCATGGGTTGCGCCGAGCGCTCCTTCACCCACTGCAGCAGCGCTTTTTCGGCCGCCTCCAGCAGCTCGGCGGATTCCTCGGTAAATATCGCCGCAATTTCCGCATCGTAGCCAGGCTCGTCGAATTCTTCCTCGTCAAAGCCGTCCTCGACAACGGTCGCTGGCGCCGTCTCAACCGCGGGCTCGATACGGGTCTGCGTTGGCGTGTCGTCAACCTCCTGCGGTTGCAGCTCGTCACAGAGTATCGACAGTCGCTCGATCAAGTCGCCAAAATCGGTGTCTTCGCGATCCGGATTGTTGATATCGGCGACAATTCGTTTGATGGCGTTCGCGGCGGCGCCCAAGGCATCGATACCGGACTGCTGAAACCCCACCTTGTGATCATGCACATGTCGGACGAAGCGATTCAGCGCGGCCGTCACCGCGACGCCGCGCTCGACGTTTGCCATATTGGCGCTGCCGTGCAGCGTGTGGCAGGCGCGATAGAGTTTATCGGTGACCTCGAATGGCGGCTGATGCTCGGTGCATGCCGCAATGTAATCGGCAATAACGTTGACATGACCGGCCGTTTCTTTCGCAAAAATATCGTAAAGAACCGGATCCATATCCAGCGGCACTTCGTCCACGGTCTCTGCTTCGCCAGCGGGCTTCGCTGCTGTCAGCAACGCCGCGTTGGGATCGCCATCCGCGAACGCGTTGGCCTGGACAATCAGCAGGTTGATATCCGCCGCCGGTTCGGTGCCAACCTCGAGCTGCTCGATCAGTTCGGGCACCGCCGTCGCGGCGCGCAGCACGAAGTCGACCATCGGCGGTGTGCGCGTCAACGTGCGATTGATCAGGCGGTTGAGAAGGTTTTCGATCGCCCAGCAGTACTCTCCGATACGCTCGGCGCCGACCATGCGGCCACTGCCCTTGAGCGTATGGAACGAGCGGCGAACTGTGATCAGCAGCTCCATATCGTCGGGTGTCTCGATCCAGTCCGGCAAGCGCCGCTTGATGGATGCAACCTCTTCCTTGGCCTCTTCGATAAACAGCTCGAGCAGTTCCGGATCAAGCTGTTCTGTAGACGGCGAGAAGACGGGCAGCGGAATGATCTCCGTCGGCGCTGGCGGAGGTGTCACCGCGTGCCGGCCGGATTTGATCTGTTCTGCGATTTCTGACGCCGACATGATCAGCGTCTTGACCGGCTCCGTATGGACGGGCGGTTTCGCCTGCAGCAGGCGCTGCTCGGCCTTGCGCAGCACGTCGAGACACGCCTCGGCATTATCCAGCATGTACCAGGGCTCGCTGCGACCCGCCTTGACGGTCTCCATGTAGTACTCAAGACTCACGATCGCGTCAGCCAGCCGGTCGGTTTCGCTTTGCATCATTTGCGACGGATCGCTGCTATTGAGCATGGCCGTGACCAGCCGGCCTATACGCTCGACGATCTCCATTGCACGCGGCTTCTCAAGCATCAGCAAACCGGCTTTGATGCACTGTATCAGCGACGGGACGCTATCAAGCCCCTGCGATGGCGCCGCCGCCGACATGCTCTGCGTAATGGTCTCCTTGATTCGTGCAAGATTTATAATGCACTCGCGCATAACCGATTCGGCGATCTTCTGAAAGTGATCGTCGTCATTCGCAGCCGCGTCGCCGGCGTCAACGTCCGTTTGCCGCGGCACCGTCAGCTTCAGCAGCTGCTGGTCAAGTCGGTCTTCTACGCGCAGCAGGGTTGACGCAATATCCAGGATCACCTGGTCGCTGGAAGCGCCGCCCTGCGCCACAATATCCTTCAGGTGCCCGATTTCACCGTTGATGTCTCCGCGCAACTGGCCAAGCCCCAGTACGCCAAGCGTGTCGCTGATTTTTTTGAGGAGATCGAGTTGCGGCACAAGATCCGCGGGTTTGTTCATCCCGGTGCGTACGAAGATATCCAGAACGTCCTTGACCCGACCGAGGTCTTCCCGGATGGCCGTGCCCACAGTCTCCATGAGCCGGACGCTCGGTGCCGACAGCGCCTCGCGCGCTTGCTCGACCTGCTCATCGCCAGGCAACAATTCCTCGAGATTAAACGCCGCGCGAATATCGCTGATGCGCTCGCCGGCATTGCTGGAACGCGCGACGTAGTACAGCAGGTTATTCAGCAAGTCGTCGACCGGGTGCTTGTCATACGCGGCCAGTCCTTCGTCGATCACGCGTTTCACCTGCCGATCGGCTTGCCCAAGCAAGCGCTTGATCGCGATTGACGTTTCGAGGCCACCATTTTGCAGGGACTCCAGGACGCCGCCGACCACCCACCACAGCTGGTGCATGTCGTCACGTGTTGCCGCCGCCTCAAACGCGTCGGCGACACTGCTTAAGGTCTCCAGGTGCCGCCGGTTGTCGCCACCCTTGATCCAGCCCAGCAACGCGAGCTGAAACTTCGGCCGCAGCCGTCTTGCCAAAAGCACCGGGTCCTGGCCGTCCCCGATTCGATCCCGCGCCCGGTCTTCCTTCCGGTTCGGGGACAAATTGAGGAGCAGCAGCGTGCCCTCCGACAGCAACGGCTCGCCGCGCACGGCGCGCAGGTCATTGAGCATCGGCAACAATACGAGCGCGATATCGCGGCCGCCGGCCAACAGGCTCTCGATGTAGATCGGCAACTGCACCATCGAGCGCGTCAGTGCGTCGAATCCGTCCTCACGACCGGCACCGGCACGCAAGGCCGACAAATACTTGCAGGCCAGCTCCATTTCTTCGACGAGCAACGCGGCGCCATAGGTTTCGCTGATTTGCAATGCGCCCCGCGCCTGGTGCAGCAGTTCGCCCGCCCTGACAAGCGCGGCGGTCCCGCCACGCCCGTCGACACAATCCTCGAGCGCCAGGTGCGCCAGGCGAATGGTCTCCGTCAATTCGGCATTGATAATTGCTAACGAGCGCGCGGAACCCTCGCCATTATCGTCGCTGCCCAAGTGCTGCTGATTGCCGGTATCGCCCGTCATCTAATTATCCGCGAAACTTGCGAGGGTTCGTCCCCGCCGCCTCTATCCGGTCCTCACCTGAGAGCCAGCCACCGCAGCGGATGGCCGCTCGGCAGCGTCGCTGCCGTTGCGCGCCAGGGAAGTCGCCTGCATCATTTCAGGCGGCAGCGTGAACCGTTCGACCGTTTTTCTAAGCTCGGTTGCCAACTCCGAAAGATTTGCGATAGAGGCTGCTGTTGCAGATGTTGCCGCGCCCGTCTCATTGCCGATTTCACGCAATCGCGTCGTACGCTTAGTGACATCCGCCGCCGAGCTCGCCTGCTGCCTTGCGGAACTCGAAATGTTCTGTACAAGGCTGGCAATCTGGTTGGATACCTGCTCGATTTCGTCGAGCGCCGCGCCCGCATTCTCAGCAAGCAACGCACCGCCGACAACGTCAGTCGTGCTCCGCTCCATCGAAACAACCGCTTCATTAGTGTCCGACTGAATGGTTCTGACCAGCACCTCGATCTGCTTGGTCGCATTGGTTGAGCGCTCTGCAAGACGCTGTACTTCGTCGGCAACGACGGCAAAACCGCGCCCGGCTTCACCCGCCATCGACGCCTGGATCGATGCATTGAGCGCGAGGATGTTGGTTTGTTCGGCGATATCGTTGATCAGCTCCACGATGTTGCCAATCTCCTGCGAGCTTTCGCCAAGTCGCTTGATGCGTTTTGACGTCTCCTGGATCGTCTCGCGAATCGCGTTCATACCGTCGATCGTTCTGCGCACGGCCTCACCGCCCTTGTGTGCCACTTCGACCGAATGTCGAGCGACATCCGATGAGCGTTCGGCATTGCCGGATACCTCTTCAATGGACGCAACCATCGAGCTCATGGAACTGGTTGCTGCGTTGATTTCCTTTGCCTGTCGATCAGCCGCTTCAGCCAGATGGGACGCCGTGTTTTCCGTCTGCTTCGTCGACGTATCGACCATGAGCGCGGTTTCATTAACGGTCGCAACCAGCGTGCGCAGCTCCTCGATTGCATAGTTGAACGAGTCGGCGATCGTGCCGGTAATATCCTCCGTCACCGTCGCCTCGACCGTCAGGTCGCCGTCAGCCAGGCTACCCATCTCGTCAAGCAGTCGCAGAATTGCCTGCTGGTTGCGCTCGTTTTGTTCCGCATGTTTGCGGGCCGTCTGTTCGAAGGCAGCCGTGCGTCGATGCATGACAAAGAGGCCAACGAGTAACAGCAGGGCGAGGGCGAGGGCGCCGAGCGGCAGCCACAGGCGAGTCAGAGCGTTGCTCCCAACGTTCGCGGATGACCCGGCAAAGACGGTATCCAGCAGGCGACTGGCACTGTCATTCAACTCCGCCTGCGTCGTTGCGAGCGTGCTATACGCGTCCATTTGGGTTCCAAGCACGGCCGACTGTTGCTCGAGGGCGTCGAGGCTGCTTGCCATCGGTGCCAGCGCAGCCGCGCTGTCCGCGCTGCTAAGGGCCGCTACGTCCAGTTCCGTTGCCTCACCGGCAAGCGCGTCGTAAACGTCTCGCAGGAATACCACGTCTGCAGCGATGCTGATCGCCGCCGCACTACCCTCTTGCGGCAACGCGGCTGCCGTCGTCCGAATTCGATCCGCCCGCTGCTGGAATTCCTGGATAACGGCGGCTGAGCCGGAGCGCTCGAGCAGCTCGTCCGACAGCTGCAGTATCGTCGCTGCATTGCCTGCCACCTGCTGCCGCGCAGCCTGCACCGCCTCCGCGGCGGATCGATTCGAAACGATCGCTGCGGCGCGCGACTCGAGTTGCTGCCAGTCCGAAGCCCGACCCGGCGACCCGGAGCGCCGCAGGTCAGCGACTTTGCGAACGGACTGATCGAGCCGGTCGAACGCGCCGTCGACACCGTTCAGTGCGTTGGCTGCCTGCGCAGGAATCGCCTGCGACAAAGCGGCGAGCTCCGGTGTTGCAACTCCCTGGTTGCCCGACTGCCAGTAGGTCAACGCGGCCGTGACAGCGAGACAAAGCGCGATGAGTCCCGCAACGACATTGAATGAGGACGATTTTTCAGATTTTTTGGCCATGAATTCCCGGACCTTTATTCCGCAGCCGCCTGCAAAAACATCTTGCTTTCGACCAGTTCGAACAGATTGAAGACGGGCCAGATTTCCGTGCCGCGTCGATATGTACCACCCAGAAAACTATCGCAGCGCACGATAGTGTTCGCCGCTTCCTGCGAATACTCATGCTCCATGAAGCGCCGGAAGCCGAGCACCTCATCAACAACAATGCCGGCCGGAACTTCGCGATGATTGACCGAAATCACGCGCGCGCTGCGCCGTAGCGCCGTCCTGCCGCTGCCGAGTAACAGTTTCATGTCGATGAGCGGCAGTAGATGACCACGCAGATTGGCGATTCCCAGCAACCAGCGCCGCGCGCCGGGCACGCGGGTTATCGAGTCCGGCAGCATCAGCACTTCGCGTACCTGATCGCGGCCGGCCACAAACTGCTCCTGGCCGATACGAAATGCGACGCCGACCCACTCGGTCGAGACATCGCCGCTGCCCTGCCCCGCATGCGCGGCACGGCTACGCTGCTCCATCGCCCGCAACAGCGCAAACGGCTGCTCAACCAACGTATGAAGATCGGCGTGACCGCTCATTCAGTCTGCCGTGACCGAGCGAATTTTCTGCACCAGATCCTGGTCTGCCACCGGTTTGACGAGGTACTCGACAGCACCCTGGCGCATACCCCAGATCTTGTCAGTCTCCTGATCCTTGCCGGTGATCATGATGACCGGTATGTCAGCGGTCGCCGGATCCTTCGTGAGTTTGCGTGTCGCCTGAAACCCGTTCATGCCCGGCATCACGACGTCCATCAGGATGCAATCCGGGCGCGCGGTGCGGGCCGTCTTCAGCCCCTCCTCACCACTATCAGCGACCAGTGTCTCAAAACCCGCCTTTTCGAGCATGTTCTGAAACGGGTGCAGCTCGGTTGGCGAATCATCAATGATTAGAACAACTGCCATTCTTGAATTCCTCAGTTGACCTGGTTGGAAATAGCGCCAAGCAACTCGTCCTTGGTAAACGGCTTGGTCAGATATTGCTCGCTGCCGACAATACGGCCGCGGGCACGATCAAAAAGGCCGTCCTTGCTCGACAGCATGACAACCGGCGTGTCCCTGAACATCTTGTTGTGCTTGATCAGCGAGCACGTCTCGTAGCCGTCGAGACGCGGCATCATGATGTCGACAAAGATAAGGTCCGGTTGGTGATCAGCAATTTTGGACAAGGCATCAAAGCCGTCAATCGCGGTGAACACCTGGCAGCCTTCTTTGGTCAACAGGGTCTCGGCCGTGCGGCGAATAGTCTTGCTATCGTCGACGACCAGTATTTTGAGTCCACTTAAGGAGCGGGATGCGTTAGCTGACACCTAATTTCCCCGTGCTGAAAAACGACTTTTACCATATTGACATAAAGCCTGCTACGACGCTCGCCACGATCTGCAAAATCGCCGGAATTCGGGTGCTTACGACGCATTTCGCTGTATAGTTGGCCGCTTCTCGCTGAATGCACCGAAGTTTTGAAAAAGATGGCTGAGGACAGACTCAAAATCGGCATCGTCATGGACCCGATCGGTTCTATCACGACCAAGAAGGACAGTTCCTTCGCGATGCTGCTGGAGGCGCAACGCCGCAACGCGGAACTCCATTATTTCGAACAGCGCGATCTGCGCCTGATATCGGGCAAGGCGATGGGGCTTTCCAGACGCATCAGCCTGCGCGACGATCCGGCTGATTGGGTCACTTTCGGAGACCAGGAGGATGTCGCGCTCGGTGGGCTTGACGCCATTCTGATGCGCAAAGACCCGCCGTTCGACATGGAATACGTCTACACGACCTACATCCTGGAGCGCGCGAAACTGGACGGCGCGTTGGTCGTCAACGATCCGCGGGCTCTGCGCGACATGAATGAAAAAGTCTATACGGCGTGGTTCCCGGACTGTACGCCGCTGACGCTGATCACGCGCTCGATGCCCGAGATGAAGGCGTTTCTCGCAGAGCATACGCGTATCGTCGTAAAACCCCTCGACGGGATGGGCGGTCGCTCCATCTTTGTCGTACGACAGGGCGATAACAATGCCAATGTCATTTTCGAGACGCTCACCGACTATGGTCGCCAATTTGCCATGGCGCAGGTGTATATCCCGGAAATCACGGCTGGCGACAAACGCATCCTGTTGATCGACGGTGAAGTCGTGCCGCATGCTCTCGCACGCATACCATCGGGCGACGATAATCGCGGCAATATAGTGGCTGGCGCCGTCGCCAGGGGCCAGGCACTGTCGGACAACGACCGTCGAATTTGTGAGCGGGTCGGTCCCGTATTGCGTGATGCCGGCGTCCTGTTTGCCGGCATTGATGTCATCGGCGACTTTTTGACCGAGATCAACGTCACCAGCCCCACCGGGATACGCGAGCTGGACAAGGCATTCGACATCAATATCGCCGGACTGATGTTCGACGCGATAGAAACCAGGATTTCTTGAGGTTTTTGCCGCGCAGTGACGCGGGTCTCACCCCGGGACAGGTCATCACATTACACTGACCGGATCGGGCCACACCCTTGTTCGGGGCGTTAAAAAGGCGGAATATCCTCGCGCATATGGCAAACTTCGTCCTCCAGTCTGAGCCATTCGACGATCAGCAGTTGGTTCTGCCAGCCGTACCTGACCGACTCCCGGCGATGTTGTTTCTCGCGGCATTGATCCACGGCATCCTGATCATCGGCGTCACGTTCAATGCGGCGCTGACACAGCCCTCGGCTGACGCCATATCCCTCGAAGTCACCATCGTCGCCAACCCGGATCAGCGCATCGAACGTCCGAAAAAAGCCGCTTACCTGGCGCAGGCGAGCCAGGAAGGCGGTGGCAACACGCTCGACCAGGTCCGCCCCTCCGCCCCGCTACAAAGCACCATGCCTGCCGATAACCGGGGCAGCAGCGACGGCACCGGCCTGGTCGATGCCAAGGCGCATGAACGCTCAGCCGATGAGGTTCTGACGACCTACAAGCAAAGCAACCAGAGGGTGGCGATCGATCCACGCGTTGATCCACAACCCGAAGACAGCCGCGCCATTGAAATGCAGGCAGGTGAGGAGATTACCCTGCCGTTGCCGCAGGAAGACCTGGCTAACCTGCTGATCCGCGATAACCAGCCGCGACAAATGATTATCAGTGCTGACACACGAGAATCCGTCATTGCCGCTTACCTCGACAACTGGAAGCGCCGCATCGAAGCCGTCGGCGCCTCCTACCTGCCAGAGCTCGGTGACATCGGCAGCCTGTCAGGCAGCCCCACGCTCACCGTGACCATTGATGCCTCCGGGGATCTTAGCGACGCTGTGATTCGCAAGACCAGCGGATCGACGGTGCTTGATCTCGCCGCGCTGGATATCCTGCAACGTGCCTCGCCCTTCAATCCCTTTCCGCCAGAAATCGCGGCCGAGTATGATTCGGTCCGATTTGAGTACAAGTGGCTGTTCGCCGAGCGGCTCATTCCGACGGCGGCTCGATAAACCCGGGGCAGGCCAAAGCGCTGCACCAGACCCTTGTACCGGACCGCCATAGCCCCGATACTGTTTGCATGCATCCTGACAGTTCACTCACAAATCAACTGCTTATCGCAATGCCGGGCATGGCAGACCCGAATTTCAGCACCACGGTTACACTGATCTGCGAACATAACGACGACGGCGCGCTCGGCATCATCATCAACCGGCCGTTGACGCTCACACTGGCGGGCCTGTTCGAACAGCTGGATGTCGATGACCCTGTCTCGAGTGAGGGCAGTAAGGCTGTCGTTGCCGGGGGCCCCATTGGGCCCGAGCGTGGCTTCGTGCTGCACGGTGCCGAACAGAGCTACGAAAACACCTTGCCCGTTTCCGACGCGATCCATCTGACCCTGTCGCGTGACGTGATCGATGCCATGGCCAGCGGCACCGGACCGGCAAAATCGCTGGTGGCCCTGGGATATGCGGGCTGGGGCGAGGGACAGCTCGAGCAGGAGATGCTTGCGAACTCGTGGCTGAGCGTGCCCGCAACACCCGAGCTTGTTTTCGACACGCCGTTTGCCGAGCGCTGGGACTCCGCCGCGCGCACGCTGGGCATTGATATGGCCAGCCTGTCCATGGATGCGGGCCACGCCTGATTTGTTGCGCCCAAGGACGATACTCTGTTTTGACTTCGGGCTGCGTCGCATTGGCGTTGCGGTTGGTCAGGACGTAACCGGCTCGGCGAGCCCGCTGGGTGTCGTCGCAAACCGCGACGATGGCATCGATCACGAGCACGTCGCACGCCTGGTTGCCGAGTGGCACCCGACGAGTCTCGTCGTTGGCATGCCGGCCCACGCCGATGGTTCCCCAAGCGCCCTGCACGAAAACGTCAACTTGTTCATCAGCGATCTCGCGCGCTACGGCCTGCCCGTTGCAACAGTTGACGAACGCTATACATCCATCGAGGCGGAGCGCGTCTTGAAAGAAGCGCGCGCCGACGGCCGTGTCGGTCGCATATCCAAAGAGATGATTGACAGCGCGGCGGCCGTCTTCATCGCCGAGCGATTTCTTGCGATGCCCGACACTTCCGATCCGGCCTGACGATCATCAGGTACCAGCGTCTAGTAGTCCCAGACGACGGTAGCCGCATCGAAGACCGGCCCGTCGACACAAACGCGTTTCATCGCAATTCCTGCGGGCGTCTTGAATGGCAGGGTGCAGCCGGCGCAACCGCCAACTGCACAGGCCATAAACTCCTCTAACGATACCTGGCAGGGAAGTTCATAGCGTGCCGCCACTTCGGCCACGGCCCGTAACATCGGCGTCGGGCCGCAGGCGAACAGCTCAACTTTGCCAAGCTCGTCTGTCGACAACGTGCGTAGCCACTGCTCGGCAAGATCGGTAACGAAGCCGTCAAAACACCCGTCGAATCCGGAGAGCGTTGCCAGCCGGCAAGGTATGTGCCAGCTCTCGAGCAGCGGCATCGTGCTGTTGATCCGGTCGTCGAGCCACGGCGTTGGCAAGCCGGAGGGCACCAGGTCGAACGGAAACGGGATCTCCGACCCGAGTATCGCCAACGGCTTGAAAACGCTGCGTTCTGTGCGCAAGCGATCGGCGAGGAACACCATGGGCGGGATACCAACACCGCCGCCTATGAGCACCGTATGTGGTCGCTCACGCGATAATACGAAAGGTCGCCCGATCGGCCCCAGTACGCTGATCGTGTCGCCGGGCCGTTTTCGCGACAGCTGCCGCAGGCCGCTACCGACCGTTTTGTAGAGAATCTCAATCCAGTCTTCTTGCGCTCGCATGATCGATAATGGTCGCCGCATCGGCAGCGATTCGTCGCAGGTGATATGCGCGAAACTGCCCGGCTTCGCCGCCGCTGCGCACTTCGGCGCACGGACCCGCATAATGAACTGTTCGCCGGGGAATACCGTCGAGGAGATGACCTCGCCATCCTCCACAAAGATCGTGTCCCGATTTTTCTGGGCGGCCTGCTGTGCTGCAGTCGTCATTGATCCGCCATGACGCGGCCCACCCGTTCGAGCACCGCCATGCGGATAGCAACGCCGTTGGTCACCTGTTGTTCTATGACCGACCGCGGTCCGTCGGCTACGGCGCTCTCGATTTCGATGCCGCGATTCATGGGGCCCGGATGCATGACGATAGCGTCGGGCGCCGCCAGCGCCAGGTGTTCCTCACTGACACCGAAGCTCGCAAAATACTCATCGATATTTGGGATGCCGTCGAGGTTGCCGATGCGCTCGCGTTGAATGCGAAGCGCCATCACGACGTCAGCGCCAGCCAATCCCTGTTTCCAATTATCAGTAATCAACGCGCCCGGCACATTCGCCGGGTCAGGTGCCAAAGTTGCCGGCGACACCAGGCGCAGCTCACCAACGCCGAGCGTGGCCAGACCGTGCGATATCGACATGGCGACACGCGAATGCCGAATATCACCGACGATGGTGACCACCAGGTCTTCGAAGCCACCCTTGTGCTGGCGAATAGTCAACAGGTCCAGCAGCCCCTGCGTGGGGTGCGACACATCCGCCTCGCCCGCATTCAGTATGCTCACGTGATCCTGTACGTGGCGCGCAATGTAGGCGGGTACACCGGCGCTGGCATCACGTATCACCATGACGTCGACCTGCATGGCCTGCAGCGTGTAAATCGTGTCGAGAATACTCTCGCCCTTTTTTCGTGACGAGGTGTTGACGTCGAGGTTCAGCACGTCGGCGCCAAGCCGCCTGGCAGCAAGATCGAACGAGGCGCGCGTGCGCGTGCTGGGCTCGAAAAACAGGTTGGCCACCGTCCTGCCGGCCAGTAAATCGCCGCGTGCCGGTCGATGACCGGCGCTTCGCAGGTAGCCTTCGGCGTCATCGAGAATGTCTATTAAAAGCGCGCGATCGAGGTTCTTGAGCGTCAACAGGTGGCGCAGATTACCGTTACGATCGAGCTGCAATGCAGCTTCTTCCTGCAGGTCCTGGCTGGGCGCGGCGTGGTTCATCGGGGCGCAATTCTACGGGTATTCTCTCCCCCCCACCACTCCTATAATTGGGCGCGCAGGCAACTCAGGCACCCAGGTCAGGCGGGCGGACGAGATATTCGTTGGCGAGACATAAAGCGAGCGCAGCGAGACAGTCCGCCAATGAATATGTCGGCTGACCGCCGAAGAAAATATGAGTCCGGGGGGTTAGCCGCCGAAATTGACCCTGGCTTCGAGGTTGGCGCGCGAATCGGCGTGCGACATTGCCTCTTCCATGGTGATGGTGCCGTCTTTGTAGAGCTGTAACAGCGCATCATCGAAATTCCGCATGCCCGCCTCACCGCTGTCCCGGTGGGCTTCCTTGATACCTGAAATATCGCCCTTGAGGATCAGGTCCTTGATGTGCGGCGTGTTCAGCATCAGCTCCACGGCGGCCACGCGTTTGCCGTCACGGCCGCGAACCAGGCGCTGTGACAGGATTGCTCGCAGGTAATGTGCAAGATCCATGAATACCTGCGCATGCTGCTCCTGGGGAAACAGGTTAATGATGCGATCCAGCGTTTCCGGCGAATTATTCGCGTGCACCGTTGCCAGTACGAGATGACCGGTACCCGCCATATCCAGCGCGGCTCGCATGGATTCAATATCGCGGATCTCGCCAATTTGAATCACGTCAGGGGCGGCGCGCACAGCGCTCTTCAGCGCCCGGGCGTACGATTTGGTGTCGATGCCTACTTCACGCTGATTGATGATCGACTTCTTGTTCGGGTGCAGAAACTCGATCGGGTCCTCGATCGTGAGAATGTGTGACGAAGTCTTTTCATTGCGGTGATTAATCATCGCAGCCAGCGTTGTGGACTTGCCGGCGCCGGTGGCGCCTACCATCAGGATCAGACCGCGCCGCAGCATCACCAGGTCTTTGAGTTCTGGCGGCATGCCGAGGTCGTCGAGCCTCGGGAGGTCCGACGTAATGAAGCGCAACACCATTGCGACGCTGCCACGCTGATGAAATACGTTGACGCGGAAACGGCCAAGGCCCCGTTCAGAGAGCGCAAAGTCAATCTCAAGGTCCCTGTTAAACTGCTCCATCTGCTCTTCGGTCATCAGCTCCAGCGCAGCCTGCCTGACCATTTTCGGGGTCATCTCGAGACTGTTGACGGGAATGATTTTGCCTTCGATCTTGATCTTGGCCGGAGAGAAGGGAGCGAAAAAAAGATCAGAGGCCTTTTTTTCGACCATCAGTTTGAAGAGCGGTTTGACGTTCATCGTTTAGTCGGTACTCCGAGGTTCAAAACGTAGCGGCTGAATCTTCTTCCAGAATTCGCAAGGTCTGCGAATGCCGCTCTTCGCTCACCATTTCGCGCTTACTCTCGAGTTTGACACGCAGTCTGAGCTCGTTCTTGGAGTCCGAATTGCGCATCGCTTCTTCGTACGAAATGGTGCCATCTTCATACAGCGCAAACAGCGCCTGATCAAAAGTCTGCATGCCGAGTCGCGTCGATTTCGCCATGATTTGCTTGATCTGCCCGACCTCGCCTTTGAAAATCAGGTCCTGTACCAGCGGCGTATTGAGCATGATCTCCATCGCGGCAATACGACCGATACCGCCTTCCCGCGGTATCAGGCGCTGCGCAATGAATGCTTTGGTATTCAGCGACAGGTCCATCAGCAGCTGCTGGCGGCGCTCTTCGGGGAAGAAGTTGATGATGCGGTCCATGGCCTGGTTGGCGCTGTTAGCATGCAGCGTTGCAAGGCACAGGTGGCCGGTCTCGGCAAACTGGATGCCGTATTCCATTGTCTCTCTATCGCGAATTTCGCCGATCAGGATGACGTCCGGTGCCTGCCGCAACGTGTTTTTCAGCGCTGCGTGCCAGGACTCCGTATCAACACCGACCTCGCGTTGCGTTATCACGCAGCCGTGGTGCGGATGAACATATTCAACCGGATCCTCGATCGACACAATATGGCCCTGGGAATTGTGATTGCGGTGACCGATCATCGCTGCCAGCGTCGTTGACTTACCGGAACCGGTGCCGCCCACGACGATGCAAAGGCCCCGCTTGTTCATCACGACATCTTTGAGAATCGGCGGTAGATCCAGGTCTTCCAGCGACGGGATTTCCGTGGTGATCGTGCGCAGTACGGCGCCAATCATGCCCTGCTGCACAAATGCACTCACACGGAAACGGCCGATGCCCTGCGGCGCAATCGCGAAATTACATTCTTTGGTGGCGTCGAACTCTTTGATCTGCTTGTCGTTCATGATCGACCGAACCATGATCGCCGATTGTCCCGCCGTCAGCGCCGAATCTGTCGCCTTGTGGACGGTGCCGTCGACCTTGATTGCGGGTGGAAACCCGGCCGTTATGAACAGGTCCGAACCATCACGTTCAATCATCTTGCGCAGAAGATTCTGTGTCAGTCGTACCGCTTGTTCGCGTTCCATTGTACTTATGCTCCTGCCGGCGTCGCCAAGTAGTCGCCGACTCTAGAAATTCTCTTTGTTGACTGCCCGGAAGCGCGCCTCTTCCTTGTTGATCAGTCCTTTTTTCAGCAATTCACTGAGGTTCTGATCCAGCGTGTGCATGCCGGAACCCTGTCCCGTTTGAATTGCCGAGTACATTTGCGCAATCTTGCCCTCACGAATGAGATTGCGGATGGCGGGCGTGCCAATCATGATCTCGTGCGCCGCGATACGTCCGCCGCCAACTTTTTTCAGCAGCGTTTGCGAGATCACCGCACGCAGCGACTCGGACAGCATGGATCGAACCATTTCCTTTTCAGCAGCAGGAAACACGTCGACAATACGGTCGATGGTTTTTGCAGCCGAGCTCGTGTGCAGCGTGCCGAACACCAGGTGCCCGGTTTCTGCGGCGGTTAGCGCCAGTCGAATAGTCTCGAGGTCACGCAACTCGCCGACAAGAATCACGTCCGGATCTTCGCGCAGGGCCGAGCGCAACGCTTCGTTAAAGCCCAGGGTGTCGCGATGCACTTCGCGTTGATTGATCAGGCATTTCTTGGATTCGTGTACAAATTCAATCGGATCTTCGATCGTCAGGATATGGTCTGGCTTATTGTCGTT
>JBATID010000027.1:0-2277 GCA_049667545.1 Woeseiaceae bacterium | reverse complement strand
GGGTATGGCCAGCGGCTTCCTGCTGGCGCTGTTCTCGCTCGGCGCGATCCGCGAAATTCTCGGCGACGGCGCGCTCTTCGGCATCAAGCTTTTCGGCACCAATTTCGAGCCCTGGGTCATCATGATCCTGCCGCCCGGCGGCTTCCTGACGCTCGGCGGCATCCTGCTGTTTTTCAAAGGGTTCAAAGCAAAGAAAGACGCCTTCCTGATTGATGTTTCCGAAGCTGAAAGGAGTGGCAACTAATGGAGAACCTCCCCTGGATCTTTATCAGCGCGCTGCTCGTTAACAATTTTGTGTTGACGTATTTTCTAGGGCTATGCCCGTTCCTCGGCGTGTCCAACTCACTGGAGACCTCGGCCAGGCTTGGGCTGGCGACCACGTTCGTCATGGTCATCACGGCGATCTGCGCGTGGGTTCTCAACACCTACGTACTCATTTATGCGCCCTACCTGCGGCTGATCTGTTTCATCGTCGTTATTGCCAGCACCGTGCAGTTCATCGAGATGCTGATCAAGAAGCTCAGCCCCGCGCTGTTTCGCGCGATGGGTATCTTCCTGCCACTGATCACGACGAACTGCGCGATCCTCGGTCTGGCTATTTTTGCGACTAACCGTGCATACGGCTTCTGGGAGGGCATCGTTTACGCGCTGGGTGCCGGCATCGGCTTCACCCTGGCGATGGTGCTCCTCGCCGGACTGCGCGAAGAGTCCGAACTATCCAATATTCCCGCCCTCATCAAGGGTACCGCGATGAACCTGATTATCGCTGGCATACTGTCGATGGCGTTTATGGGATTCGCCGGCCTGTTCAGTTCGACCTGAGGTTATTACGCGACCATGTTAACGACCTATTTCCTGCCATTACTTGCGGTCATCGCGCTGTGCGCATTCTGGGCCGTTTTTCAGTTATGGCTGTCGAAGCATGACCCGGACGCGAAGGCGAAAGCATCGAAATGCGGCGCGTGCGGCCACAAGGATGAATGCCGTTAGCCCAATTACGCTAGACTGGCGGCGATGAGTATCTGGTCGCAGGCCAAAAAACTGGCGGAGGGCACGCCCGCAGAGCGCAATCGCTACGTCGACTTCCTGCGCGCCGTATCTATCCTCATGGTGGTCACCGGTCACTGGCTGATCGTCGCTTTGTACTATCACGACGGTATTCTCGAACCGGGTGACCTGCTGGAGATGCGGCCCAATACCCAGTGGCTGACCTGGCTGTTCCAGGTGATGCCGATCTTCTTCATCGTCGGCGGTTATGCGAACGCTGTGTCGCTCGAGAGCGCGCGGCGACGCGGCATCGATTATGCCGGCTGGCTGGTGACACGACTGAACCGCCTTATTTCGCCCCTGCTCGTGCTCGTGCTCGCCTGGGCGCTGCTGGCCGCGGTCCTGCATTTCGCCGGTGTCAGTGGCGACGTGCTGCGACTGGCGTCGCGGGCCGCGTTGATCCCGATCTGGTTTCTCGCGATCTACACCATCGTCGTCTTGCTGGCGCCGGCCACCTACATGGCCTGGCAGCGCTGGGGATTTGCCTCTTTCTGGGCATTTGCAGCCGTCGGTGCTCTGGTCGACGTCGCGTTCTTCGCCGCCGGCTGGCAGTGGCTCGGCTGGACCAACTATCTGTGGGTCTGGCTCGCCGTGCATCACCTCGGCTATGCGTGGCGTGACGGGCGCATGGGATCGCCCGGCCGTTTACTCCTGTACTCCGCGCTGGGCTGGTTCGCGCTGTCAGCATTGATCTTCTCCGGCCCCTACCCGTTTGCAATGGTCGGCTCGCCGGACGAGGCGCTCAGCAATACGCTGCCACCAAAAATCACGTTGTTAGCGCTGGGCATTGCGCAATTCGGCCTGCTGCTGGCCATAGAAGCGCCAATGCGGCGCCTGCTGGCCAACCTTACGCTCTGGACCGCGACCGTATTGATCAATAGCATGATCATGACGCTGTACCTCTGGCACCTGACGGTCATGGTCATCGTGGTTTCCCTGGCTTATCTTGTCGGCGGATTCGGATTGGGCTTAGAGCCAGCCACGCTTGAATGGTGGCTGACGCGGCCTGTCTGGATTGCGGCGCTCTACGCCTGTCTGCTGCCTGTCGCGCTGTTGCTCGGACCACTCGAGCGGCGCAGCCGTTCGCCGGATGCACCAACACCGCCTGCACCGCAATTGATAGTGGGCGCGATCCTTGTTTGCCTGGGTGTCGCGCTGCTTGCGATGTTCGGTTTTGGCAGCGCGCCGCTGCCCGGGCTTGATATCGCGGCTTGCGCCGCTGTTTTAGTG
>JBATID010000026.1:0-1575 GCA_049667545.1 Woeseiaceae bacterium | reverse complement strand
ATAGCCGTATCGATGACGACAAGTGCAATGTTCGTCGCCCCGCGCTGCCAGCCGCCGGGCAGCTTGCGCAGAGGTCGCACGCGCTGCAGCACCAGCAACAAACCGAATAGCGTCAGAAATACGGCGAGCCGTACCTGCGCTTCATGTCCGAGTAACCAGGTCGACATTGTCAGGCGTGCTCCTTCTCAACGACTTTGCCGCGACGCCAGGCGAAGAAGCGGCCGACCCACTGCAACAGCTTCTCCGGCGCGTGGGCGCGTTTCCACTGACCAGCCACGTACTTATTGGCCTCCATCATCGTCGGATAGATGTGAATAGTGCCGAGCAGCTTGTTGAGGCCCAGCCCGTGCTTCATGGCGAGTACAAACTCGGCAATCAATTCACCAGCGTGTGCGCCGACAATAGTGGCCCCGAGAATCTTGTCACTGCCCGGCGGTGTCAGCACCTTGACGAAACCGTGCGCCTCGCTGTCAGTGATCGCACGGTCGAGATCGTCGATACCGTAACGTGTGACCTCCACATCGATGTCCTGTTCCTCTGCATCGCGCTCCGACAGGCCGACGCGCGCCACTTCCGGATCGGTGAACGTGCACCACGGAATGACACTGTAGTCAGTTCGAAACGACCAGAACGGGCTCAACAGTGAGTTCACGGCGGCAAACCATGCCTGGTGCGCAGCTACGTGCGTAAACTGGTACGGTCCCGCGACGTCGCCGCACACCGAGATGCTGGGGTAATTCGTGCGCAGGAAAGGGTCGGTGGCGACCGTACCGTTTTTATTGAGCTCTACGCCAAGCTCTTCGAGACCGGCCGTACCGACATTCGCCCGGCGCCCAAGCGCGAGCAGCAGGCAGTCAAAGTCGTAGCGGACTTCCTTGCCGTCCTGTTCAGCGATCAGCGTGCCGGCCGCGCCGTTGCCCTCGAAGCGGACCGCTTTGGTCGATAGCTGTACATTGACGCCGTCGCGTTCGCGCAGTGACTTCAGTAATGCCAGAGACGCATCTTCGTCTTCACGACCGAGCAACTGCGGCGCCATTTCCACGACGGTAACCTCGCTGCCGAAGCGACTGAACGCCTGCGTCAACTCGCAGCCGATGGGTCCGCCGCCGATCACGACGAGCTTTTTCGGCAATGTCTCAAGTGACCAGAGATTGTCACTGGTCCGGTAGCTGATGCCGTCGAGACCGGGGATGCCGGGCACGATCGGCTGCGAGCCGGTCGCAACGACAATAGATCTTGCAGACAGGCGCCGGCCGTCTACCTCGACCTCCCACGGTGAGACCAGCCTGGCTGAGCCCTTGATGCAGTCGACACCCAGCTCGGTGTAACGCTCCACCGAATCGTGCGGTGCGATCGCCGCGATGACCTCGTGCACACGTCGCATGATGTCCGCGAAATCGAAATCCGCCTCCATCTTGCGAATGCCGAGCTTGCCGCTTTCGCGCGCCTCGGCCAGCAGGTGCGCCGAGCGCAACAGTGCTTTGCTCGGTACGCAGCCCGTATTCAGACACTCGCCGCCCATCTCATTGCGCTCGATCAACGCAACCCTGGCCTTGATGGCCGCCGCGATGTAGG